>JAKRSG010000147.1 GCA_022402405.1 Bacteroidia bacterium
CACTCCATTTTCTCTCATCAAAAAATTCCCTGGGTGGGGGTCGGCATGAACCGACTTTAGCGCATGCACTTGCAAGTCGTAAAAATCCCACATGGCCTGACCGATTTTGTCTCTGTCCTCCTGGGTTGGATTTGTTTTAAGGTAATCATCTAAATGCAGTCCATCCATCCAATCCATGGTGAGCACTCTTTTGGCAGAAAGTTCCTTGTAGTACTCAGTAAAATGCAGGTTTGGTATGTGTTTACATGCTTCAGAAATTTCTACCGACCTGTGATATTCTAATTCATAATCTGTTTCCTCTAATAATTTAGATTCTACCTCTTTAATATATTTATCCAGCTCTTTTTCATTCATGTTAAGCAACCTAAAAGCAATAGGTTTTACTATTTTTAAATCGCTTTTGATGCTATCAGCCACGCCTGGATATTGAATTTTTACTGCCAATTTTTTGCCATCTAAAGTGGCCTCATGAACCTGACCAATACTAGCGGCATTGCAGGCTTTCATTTCAAAGCTGCTGTATAATTGTTGCGGACTTTTACCAAAATGTTTTGTGAAAGTTTGCACAATGAGCGGACCAGATAAAGGAGGCGCATTATATTGTGCCATCTGAAATTTATTGGTGTATTGTCTAGGAAGTATATTCTTCTCCATGCTCAACATTTGAGCTACTTTCAAGGCAGATCCCTTTAATTCGCTTAAGGCATTGTATACATCCGTTGCATTATCTTCATGAAGTTCTTCCTTGCTTAAGCTTGGGTCTACTAACTTCTTAGAATAGTGTTTTATGTAATTGCCACCAATTTGTGCACCTGTTTTTACAAATCGCATGGCCCTTTCTACTTTGGTAGAAGGGATTTTATTTTGTTCCATTATGTTGGATTTTTAATAAAAAAAAGAAGTTTTAAAAGCTGTTTTCCTGGTATTCTTCGGTTTGAACCTATCTGTTCTGAAACAAAAACTTTCCAAAGTTTAGCATAGAATCTAAAGCTGTTTGACCCATTAAATCGAATGCTAAATTTACCGATTTCTCGATAGCTTCATCTGTTTTTTCAAAATTTAAACTGTGGTCGTTCACCCAAAAATTAGTGATAAATAATAGGTTCAGCCAAAGTGCATCTGCATATTTTTCGCCAATAAATTTTCTATCGTTTACCTCATTTGATTGAATGCCTTCGCGGATGATTTCGTTAGAGAAAGAAATGAATTCTTCCTTGAGAGATTTAAGGAAATCAGGTGTTTTTGGTATGCTAATGTGTTTAGACTGTTTATCCCAGCGCTGAGAAACAAAGCTTCGGTGTTTTTTTAGAGCTTCAATCCAAGCAAAGTAGAAGGATAATAATTTTTCTCTAGAACTGTAATTTGGATATAATTCTGAGCTCTTTAAATTATTTTTAACCTGAATAAACCATTCCGCAAACAGATTAGATTCGATGGCCTCAAGCGATGGATAGTATTGATAAAACTCTTCTTCGCTTATGTTTAAATGCTTGGCAAACACGTAAACATTCTTAATTTCTGCTGCATTTGTAAGGTACAAATCGATGTACTTTTCAATGATTATATCTTTCATTCGGGTATGTTGCTTAGATTTCTATACTAAGATTAACCATTGCATTTTGCATTTGTTTTAAACTCATTAAATAGTTTTCAAAAGCAGGTAATCTTGACTACGCGGACCCACATTAAAGAGTAAATCGAGAATACTAAGATTTGGCTCAAACGGAAATTTTTCTGCAAATACTTGAAAATATTTTTTGGCAAAAATTAGTTCTGTTTCTCTGTTAGTATTTTTAGCGTTAAAGTAGTTTCTGTAATCCATTTTTTCTTGTAAATCAGATTCATATTTATCTGTAACATGTATCTCTACTTTTAATGAAAGTGCTTTTAAAATAAGCCTAATTAATTCTTGGTTCAATTCAAGCAGTGAAACGGATGATTGTGGTAAAAAAATGGGTTCAAAAATATCTCTATAATACATGAAAAATGCAGATTTACCATAGGCAGAGCATATGGCTTGCCAATGAATTTTTCGCCAGCCTTCGAGTTCTTGTGTTTGTACTTCTGTTATTTTTTGTTTGCCACTAACATGCAATACTGGAACGCTTAAATTTAATATGCCGTTAGCAGAAAGTATTTGACATCTGTTTCGATAGCTCTGTTTAATGTAGTTTTCTTGGGTTTCTACATAGGCTATTTCGCAATTTGCTATATGCTGAAACCACGCAATGGGCGGCAAATAAGCGGTACTGAATATTCCAATGGTAGACATATTAATTCAATTTTGCATGGGTTATTCCAAGA
>JAKRSG010000148.1 GCA_022402405.1 Bacteroidia bacterium
TAATTCCCAGCCATGATGCGCCTAATCTACATCGCAGAGCAATATGATTGTCCGCTCGACATCGTGCATGTGAAGTCGGAATCGGATAGATACTTTAACTCCGAAAACAATTTCTTTAAGAAAAACAAAGCTCAGTTTTCGTATCCAAACATGAGTTTTATAGAGTTAGAAAAAGGAGATGTAGTGAGCACCATCAATCAATATGTAGACGATAAACAAGTAGATTTATTGGTAATGGCCAAACACAACAGAAGCTTTTTTGATAGACTATTTCATAGCAGTTTAAGCAAGAAAATGGCTATCCATACCCATATTCCTTTGTTGGTTTTGGTAAAAAATTAATCGGTTTGAACCTATTCCGAACATTAAAAAGCATGAGATTCTTCGCTATCGCTCTGAAGGACTCGCTATAAGTTTATTTTCATCTGCAGAGGGCTTAGAGGCAGCAAAGCCGCCTCTAAGCCCTCTGCCTTTTAGTTATAAAATATTGTCCTGAGCGCAACAACCTGGAGCGAAGGACCTTTTAGTTTAAATAAGTTCTTCGCTCATTGAAATGGTGTAAACTTATATTTTTATACGCAGTCCGGCATAGTACATTCTTCCAAATATAGGTCCCCAAATAAGTCCGGCATCAAAGAAATTACCGAAGGGATTTCCGCCGTCTAAAATAGCATTAGGCTGCTGAAAGTTAAATAAATTCTCAACGCCTACATATAGACTCAGGTACTTTTTAAACGACTTAGTAACTTGTGCATTCCACAGCCAAAATGAATTTGAAAACTCGTTTAATCTATAATCTTGGGGATTGTTTATGGTAATAGGCAAACGTTTTTGTCCGGTCCAATTGCTAGTTACATCAAAGTTCCATTTAGATTTGGTGGTATAAGCTAAGTTTAAAAACCATCTGTTTTTAGCAATCATAGGTACACTTCTTAAAGCCTGCTCATATTGCGTTACCACATCGTACCATCGGTAGGCAAAGCGCACATCAAATCTACGAATAGGTTGGTAATCTAACTGCACCTGAAAGCTTCTACTGTATGATTCTCCGTTAAGCGCATAAAAGATTATTTGCTGCGCACTTCTATCTCTATCTGCTACTACTTGGTTGGTAAAGCGCGTATAATAATAATCGAGGCCAATGCTTCCATCGCGGTAGTTTAGCTTAAATTCATGGTTTAGGTTCAGCCCGAAATTCCAAGCTTCTTCTGGGGCAAAACCATAGGCCGAAGCACCGCTAACAGCCGATTTAAACACCCAAGTTCTATTGCTAATTAAGGAACCCATATTTTCTGCGATGAGGTTTGCCGTACGCCATCCTTTGCCGGCTGAAGCTCTAATAACAGTAGTGGCTAAAGGCGCGTACCTTATATGCAAACGTGGCACATATTGCCAACCAAACATATTGTGGTAATCTATTCTTGAACCTACAACGGCAGTAAATGTAGCCAAATAAGAATAAGTATATTCGGCAAATGCACCGCTTACTACCTCGTTTCTATTAAAATTATAATGGGTTTGGTTCAGCAAGTGTTCGTTTAAATTATCTGTTTGATTGCTTAATCCAACACGATACTTATGATTAGTATTGCCAATAATATCTTGAAAAATTAAGTTAGCATAAGTGCTTTTTTGCGTGCCGTGATATACATTGTATCCAAAGTAATTATGAAACGTTTGTTGGTTGGCATTAAGCTGTAACCCGATACTCCTAAACTTGTTTCCAGCAAAAACATAGCCCAGTTTTAGCGTTCCATTTATGCGCTCTGCATCTACCATAGTTCCATAAACAGTGCGAATAGAATCTCTCTGAAAGCGTTCTTCAAAATTGGTTTGTCCGCCAAGCTTTTTATCTTTTACATATTGCAAACTGGCGTTTAAAACAAAGCCTGTTTTGGTATCGTATAACACACGATAAAGTGCGTTTACCTGCTCTCCTATGGCATTATCTAAATAACCATCTTTGTTCTGATCCATGCGCAAACTATAAGTACTGGCATGTAAAAACAAAGCATGCGAAAATCGTTTTGTAGGTTGTTGCGCCAATACCAAGTTGGCTTCGTAGCGGCCTCCCTGACTCCCATAAGCATTGAAATAAATTTTTTCGTGCGTTGTAGGCTTATGCAATTCTATATTTATTTGTCCGGATACGCTTTCAAAGCCATTTACCACAGAGCCCATTCCTTTGCTAACTTGAATAGAATTAATCCATGTACCCGGAATATAATTGAGCCCATAATGCGTGGCAATGCCTCTAATGCCAGGCAGTTGTTCCATGCTCATTTGCGTATATTGCCCTGC
>JAKRSG010000149.1 GCA_022402405.1 Bacteroidia bacterium
TACCAGTACAATTTTCTTGGATTGCTGAAGTAACTATACATAAATCTTTAGGTTGAACAGGGCCTTCATTTGCGCAATCATTTAGTGTTACATTCAAACACCTACTTTGATTTGGCCTATCAATTTCTCCAGGCTTAACCACGTATGTTTTGGGAGCAATTTTATGATTTGCTGCATCATAGGTTAGGTTAGTATAAAATGTATTGAAATAATCAGTTCTCTGTGCTTGGTCTATTGGATGGCAAAATCCAAAAAATGGTGTTTCATAATTAATAGAATTGGTGACTGGATTTAGATTAATTGCATTGGCATTATCGGTAAACTGGTTACAGCTAATTTGTAATGCCAAGTTATTTTGTTGTGTTTGGCAGCCAAGGTATGCATCACTTATTTGATTTAATCGAACACTTCCTCCTCCTCCATTTACATCAGAGTTCTGCAAAACTAAACCGGCAACAATTTCATTGGCAGCGTGATTTGAGTTTGGATAGGTAAAATAATTTTGCTCAATTAAAAAACCCGATGTTGCATTAGAATAAATACCAGCTATGCCTGTTGTGCCTAGTTCCAAATCAGTTAAACTTGCAAACCTATTATAATAATTATTTGGAACGTGAATGTTAAAATTATTCTTGTAAACATTATAAGTCACTCCATTCTCTATTACAACTCCTTTATCGTTTAGTTCAAAATCTTGATGTTTTATATTTGTTAAACCACTTAAGGTAAAAGAAGGGCTATGGACACTTTCTATTCCTTTTGTAAGATTGCTAAATAAACCTCTATTTTGTGGTAGGCATGTTATTGGATTAATGGTTGCACTAACTAGAATGGATGCATCTAAAGTATATATTCCAATACCTCTATTATAATGGGCTTTATCCGCGTTTTCAGCTCCATTTAAATTTCTAAATTCACAACTACTAAATTTCACTCCATGTACCCCCCAAGCTGTAACCATAGTCATGTTTTTTAAACAATCAACTGTTGGTGTTGGAGCATGGCAAACCTGGTTTAATTCAAAAAAACAATTATTAAAACTACCGGCATAATTGCTAGTTTTTTTATATTCCATAAACTCCACATGTCGCTTATTGTTACTAAACGTTGTATTTACGGCAATTACAATACCGCCGCCGGTTTTGCTCCAATTTATTGTGCCATTTGCATTCAAAGCTGCTGTGCTTATTGCAACATCAGCATTGGTTATTTCAGCATTTTTAAGGTAAAGGTACCCTTGATTTGTATTTGGATATTGGGTTTTATTTGGGTCGCCTGCAATGTGAATTCCTTCCCAATTTTCATTGCAATTATTAAATAGTTTACCACCATCAATAATTACTTTTGCTCCAGGCTCTATTTGCAGCCAATTATCTTTGGCAAAGGCAACCTTGCCCTTTATTGTAAGGGTTGCGCCACTTTTAACAGACACATTGGTATTAAAACCATGGTAAGAATTTACTTCCCAAGTTTGTGATTGGGATATTTCAAACACATCCTCAACTGGTTTTAAGTCGGCTTTCCAAACTCCCCTTCCCCATGTTCCGCATGTCAATTTATTTTGACAATAATCAATTTCCAAGTTTGTAATGATGACCTTAGGCAAACCATTACTATAACAATCCCACTTTTGAAGTTGTTTATTCCATCTGTATATTCCTAAATCTGTACCAGCATATAAAACTTCCTCTGTCCCTTCTTGAAACACTAAACATGTTACTGGAAATTGAGATAAACCCGTTGACATATCATTCCAAGTATCGCCTCCATCAGTAGATTTTAAAACCCTAAATTTTCCTTGATTTTCATCAGATGGAATAGCCCTATATCCATTAAATGCTAAATAAATTATATTCGAATTATGAGGATTAATTAAAACAGTGGTAACCGAATAATAATTAAAAACTTCCTCATTATTTATAAGAACATTTGAAGTTACATCCACAAAACTAATTCCACCATTTACAGATTTATAAAGTTTTTTCGAGTAAGAATCACCCCAAGTTGGATCTTCTATGCCAACAAATATAATGTTTGGATCCGATTTTGAAATATCAAAGGTGCGAATCTCTTGTGGTGCAGGGTCTGCAAGAAAACCCCCTGAAGGAGGATATTCAGTTAACGAATTTGTTATTGGATTGAATTTGAATAATTTGTTTTGGGCACACCATAAAAGTCTATCATCAATAGGGTCTAATTTCATTGGCATATTTTGAGAATGAACAGGTTTAATACTTCTTAAATTAGTATTATGACCAAACCTCAGAAAATTTTCATTACATTGCCCATAGGCAATGTTTGGATCTGTTTTGGATATTTCAATAGCGCCACCGT
>JAKRSG010000150.1 GCA_022402405.1 Bacteroidia bacterium
AAATAACTTAATTCGGCATCCGCCTTAAATTCGCCTGAAATGGTGTTCCAATAACCCGATTTTATAATTTCTTTTGACTCAAACACGGGTTTGTACTTTGAATATTCCCAGATTTCGTTTCCATTAGAATCTTTACCATTTACTGGATTGATAAACGTTTTTTCCTTAAACAAACAAGCTCCAAAATTATTTAGGGTAATGTAGTTACTATCACTAGAATAAATATTGTAAGATATACGGTAAATATGATTTGGCTGCACAGGTATGTTTAATTGAGTACCCAAAAACTGCCTAATCGAATTTCCAGGATTGTTTTTAATTCCCCAAATAGAAACGGAGACGCATATACCTGCATACGCGTCTCCATTAAAAGTTTTTGGATTGCCTTTATTAAAGTTGTTAGTTGCTCCAGCTCCACCACCATTCGGTTTATTTGCACAATTATGAAAATATTGCCCTCTACAAGATGCCCAAAATTTAAAAAAAACGCTTTGCCAATTACTCGAAAATGAATCGATAATCATATCTGAATCTGAGAAATAATGGTCGGGACATCTATATTTTATCTCGAAATTTGGGTTAGGAATCAAGTTTTGTTGTGAAAATCCATTAAGATAATTAAACAAATAAAACACAACAAGAATAAATATATGTTTATATGCCTTTAAACACATTATTTAATTTGCAATTACTATTTTTACAATTTCTAGTTTTCCAGCAGTTAAAACCTGAAGAAAATATACTCCAGATTTTAAATGGCTTAGATTAATATTTTTACGATGAGTATAATCTTCAAAAGATTGAATAAAAATAGATTTACCAGTTAGGTCTGTAACCGTAATATTTTCGATATTGTCATCATGTGATTGAATTGTAAAGTTACCTGTTGAAGGATTAGGAAAAATAGAAAATTTATTTTTTTCTATCTTTTCAAAAGAAGTATTTTTATTATCTATTAATGGGTCGGCCAAAACGATGGTTTTAAAAACTGTTGCAGGTCCTTCTGAAGAATCTATATGATTTACGTAAGGAGAAAGGTCAAACACATAACTATAATCAAGGTTTGGTTTAGAATTTTCAAAAAACTCAGCTTCTATGGCCACATAACTTTTTTCTCCAGGATATATATTAATACTATCCAAAGTTGCAAACTCATTATCTGTAATACCTATAATCTGTTCATCAATAATTGTAATATTTTGACCATGTGCACCAGCATTGAACCATCGCTGCCAAACCAACATATCTAAATGAATTTTAATTAATCCATTTTCTAATAAATTTTCGCATGTATCACCTGTACATTTATTCCTAAACACTATACCAAATGCAGGTTTATTATGTGGGTTATCAATCATCATAATTCCGCTTCTTGTGGATGGATTATTATTAAATCTATTGCGAGTTAAATATCCATCCACACTATTTAAAGCAAATGTATTTCGGGTAGCCACATTATTATTTTTTGATACAAAATCCACAATATTAGCAGTATAATTAGTAGAGGCAGGCTTGTAGTATAAGCCACCATCATCTTTCCAAGGCTCATCTAAAACGGACAACATACAAATCGCTGGCGCAGTTTTATCAGCATTAAAGAAAAATGAAAACTTAGTTTGATTTTCATACCAAACTGGATTCGGTACTATCCATTCAACAAAAGAAGCATAAGGAGAATTTCCGTTTACTATAGGTATTTCTCGAGCCTCGGATGCACTTGAATAATCCAATTTATTTTGAATAGTTATTTCATTTCCGGTTGGACGTTTATCAATTATTTGTTGACTATTGTTAGGGAAATATATATAATTATCTTCAGAGCCATCTCTATTAAAATGTAACCAATCCTGACTCCATGGCTCCCACAACCTCGCAATTGTCCAGTATAAATTTAATGAAGCTGTTTGTGGAGTTGCTAGGCACGATCTATTATACATTTCAAAATATAAATAGTTAGGATTTGGCGGAGATTGAATGCTATGCATTGGCTCCTGATGAGTATAATTAAAATCAAAATTATGCCTATTCCAAAGTGAAGGATCTTTCGCCAATCCTAATTCTTGACCAGAAATATTCCTAAATTTATAATCCCACTTTTCAGGCAAAAAGGGCTCAATCCCAGAATCAAAGTCATTATCTTTAAAATATAAATCTGGCGTGTTCCATATTTGACCACTAATAGTATGATTTTCGTTATTTTCAAAATCGGCTTTATTAAATACTGTACTAAAATCACTTACATAAATATTTAATTTTCTTTCAGGAGAGATTGCAGTAGCACAATCTATATTATCTTTTTTGAATAGCCTAAGTTTAATTTGAAAGGATTGACACTTAAAATTATTATCAGGTGCTGATAACTTTCTAGTTATTTTAATTCTGATAATTGCAGAACCACCACTTTTTGCCACATAGGGATAACCCATATATCCTGAAACACATGGATTTGGAATTTGAGTTAGCGGAGCAGGATTGGCAACTCCTAGAACACCTCCTCCGGGTGCTGTTTCAACGGTAAAAGATACATCGAAATAAGCGGCAAAATCAAAATTGGTGTAATCTACTTTTAAATATGGATATTGAGTAAAACTTGGGTCATCTGTATAAATTTCTCCAATTTTTGCATCTAAAACATAGGCTTGTGAATTGATATGAGCATACCCTTCATTCCCATCCATCAATGTACTTAAATTAATTACTCCTGTTTGTGCAAATGTTTTAATCCCAAATCCCATACAGATTAATAATGTAAGAAATTGGATTTTAAAAAATCTAGTTGCTTGGTTGCTTGGTTGCTTGGTTGCTTGGTTGCTTGGTTTTTCATAGTTTAAAAAATTAGTTAAACAAAGATTAATAAAAAATCACTATAAAACCAAAAAAAATCTACCAAAAAATTTATAATCCATAAAAAAGGTGCAATCTTTAATTAGAATGCACCTTTTGAGAATATAGAAAAAATAAACTTATTTTAAATCAACCTCTCCCTTGCTAACTTTATCTGCTAATATCAAGGCTTCGTAGGCATTTACAATAGCACCAGTTGCAGAAAGTTCGCTTAATTTAGTTTTGGTTTTTGTTCCCGGGATGAGTACTTTTTCGTTGCACGGCAATGCGCTCTTAAGCAAAATTTGCTTGGTTTGTGCAGCGGTTAAGTTAGGGTAGTTCTGACGAACCAATGCCGCTACACCAGCTACTACTGGTGATGCCATACTAGTACCATCAAAATCTTTATACAAGCTACCCGGAATGGTAGAATGAATATCTACACCCGGAGCAAAAATATCTACTTCGTTTTTGCCGTAGTTAGAAAACACTGCTACTCTACCTTTTTTGCCTTTTTTGTAACCAGAAGCCCCAACCTCTATCCAGTTTGGAACAGAGGTAGTACTACCAATAAATTTAGGCGATGGAAAAAATTTATGAATAGCCAAATTCTCTGATTCGTTACCAGCAGCGTGCACCAATAAAACATCTTTACTTAATGCATAAGCCACTGCCTCATCTACTGCTTGCTTTTGTGGCGATAGCTTTTTACCAAAACTCATATTAATAACTTTTGCTCCATGGTCTACCGCATATCTTATGGCATTGGCAATATCTTTATCACGCTCGTCGCCATTAGGAACCACGCGTAATGTCATGATAAGAGCCTCTCCACAAATTCCCTTAATACCAGTATCATTAGTTCTATCTGCAGCAATAATCCCTGCCACATGCGTTCCATGCTCGGTATTGGGTGCATCTACTTGGTTGTTTCCATAGAAACGCTCGTTTACATCTGCATAATTATCTCCCACCAAATTTCTTGGTTCAAAATCCATATTTAAATTATACTCAACCATCGTTTTTAACTGCTTTTCAGCATCCGAAAACTGAGCCATAATAGGAGATTTATCCAAACCTCCCGTTTTAACAATATACTTAGCAATCATCAAAATTTGCTTGTCTTGTTTTTGATCTACCTTTATGGCATTCATTTGCTCCACATTAGGCGTGCGCGTTCCAGTGCGCATAATCATTCCTTCTATAATAGAAACTATACTCTTAAACTGTTGGTATTGTCCGTTTAACTCATTAAAGTTTTTATCGTACAAATCGCGAGCACTTAAATACATCTCGCGCTCATCATCGTTTTTAAACGTTGGTAATTCACCTTCTTTTAGGTTCAAACCTTTATAAGCCGCTAAAACACGCACGTATTCATAGGTATCTTCTTTTACATTGCCTTCTTTGCCGCCAATAAAATTCCATCCATAAATATCATCGATGTATCCATTTTTATCATCGTCGATTCCATTACCCGGAATCTCATTTTTATTAACCCAAAGTACGTTTTTTAAGTCCTCATGATTAATATCTGTACCAGCATCTATTACGGCAACGATAATTTTCTCCTTGTTTTTACCAATAGGTAATTCTTGGTAAGCCCGTTCTGTGCTTACTCCCCACACTTTATTTTTCTTTACATCTAGGTTGAACCAATTATCTGGCGCAGCTTTTTGGGCCATTACTTGAAATGAAGTAGCTAATGCTAAGGCTAAAACCGGAAATATTTTCATTTGTTAGGTTAGTTTAATAAGCACAAGTATATTTGATGTTTTGCTTAAACCCTAATAAAATATACCAATGGTAAAAATAAAGGATAAACAGACGAATTTGCCCCAGCAAGATTCTTTTAAACCTATTTATTGGGCATTACTTTTTTTCTTATTGATCCAAATCTTTGTTTATTTTTTACTTAGCGAATTTTTAAAATGAGTGCATTAGACTGGTTTGTTTTATTGTTTTCTTTGGTTGGAATTGCTGCCTATGGAATGTATAAAAGTAGAGGCGCCACCAATATAGAATCGTACCTAAAAGGAGATCAAAGCATTCCTTGGTATATGGTTGGCCTATCTATAATGGCAACGCAAGCAAGTGCTATCACTTTTTTGTCGGCACCCGGACAAGCCTACACAGATGGGATGCGCTTTGTGCAGTATTATTTTGGACTGCCCATTGCCATGATTGTTCTGAGTATTTTCTTTCTACCTATTTACAATAAACTCAATGTATTTACGGCTTACGAGTTTTTAGAAAAACGCTTCGACCAAAAAACCAGAGTTTTTACTTCCCTCCTATTTCTTACCCAACGAGGCTTGGCCTCTGGCTTAACCTTATACGCACCCAGTTTAATCTTATCTGCCTTATTAGGATGGAATATTTATTATCCTAATTTATTTATTGGAGGCATTGTAATAATATACACCGTTGCAGGCGGCTCTAAGGCTGTAAGCTATACACACTTGCAACAAATGACCATCATTTTTATTGGAATGTTCTTAGCGGCCTACATGATTGTACACTTATTACCAGCCGATATTGGCTTTACAGACGCCGTAAAAATGGGAGGCAAACTAGGTAAAATGAATGTGATAGATTTAAGCTTCGACTTTACCAACAAATACAATATTTGGAGCGGATTAATTGGCGGGTTCTTTTTAGCTTTATCTTATTTTGGCACCGACCAATCTCAAGTTTCTAGATACATTAGCGCCAAAGATTTAACCCAAAGCAGAATGGGATTATTAATGAACGGTTTCATTAAAGTACCTATGCAATTCTTCATATTATTAATAGGCGTTTTGTTATTTGTTTTCTACCAATTTATGCCAGCTCCCTTGTTTTTTAACAGCAACGAAATCAAAAAATTAGAAAGCAGTCCGTACGCAAGCCAATGGAATCAAATTAATCAAGAACACAACAAACTCCTAGAAGAACGCAAATCAGCAGCATTCGGCCTGAACCAAGCCATTAAATCGGAGAGCGAAACAGACATTGAAAAACACAAGCAATTTTTGGTTCAGACAGAAAAAGACTTAGGCGAATTGAAGAAACAAGCTACCGATTTAATGAAACAAAACGACCCAAAAGCAGAGACCAACGATACCAATTATATTTTCTTGAGGTATGTGATAGACTATTTACCTCACGGGTTAATTGGATTATTGATTGCGGTAATTTTTGCCGCATCTATGCAAAGCAAATCTGCCGAGTTAAATGCATTGGCCTCGTGTACCATAGTAGATATTTACAAACGCAGCTTTAAGAAAGATGGCAGCGACGAACATTATTTGAAAGCCTCTAAATGGAGCACAGCATTATGGGGCGTTTATGCCATATTTGTAGCTATGTTTGCTAATAAATTAGGCAGTTTAATTGAGGCCGTAAATGTGCTAGGTTCTTTGTTTTACGGAACTATTTTAGGGATATTTTTAGTGGCGTTTATGTTTAAAACCATAACAGGTTCTAGCGCATTTTATGCAGCCATTATAACAGAGTTGGTGGTGTTGGCATTATACTTTTTTACCGATGTAAGCTTCTTGTGGTTTAATTTATTTGGAAGTATATTAGTAATCGTTTTGAGCTTTATTTTCCATTGGTTCAAACCGAGAGTGAAGCTTGCATAGAATATATTTAAATTTGATACGTTGCTTATTAGATATGACAAAAAAAACAGTTGTTCTTATTTACTTTATTATTGTTAGCAAATTAGCCTTTTCACAATACCCAGAAAATGAAATTTTAGACAGCTTGTACATAGCAGAAACAGAGGCGGTAAAAGCTATAGACAAAGTGCTTCATGCGGAGCCATTGTACATTGATTTAATAAGAGATTTAGGTGCCAGAAAGGGTGAAAAAGAATGGAATTATGCGGTGGGTTTAACCGACAGAAACCGAGGCGATATGTATACTGCTTTAGTGGAATATGAATGGGCGCCCATCAATAGATTAGGCCTTGAAATTGAACTTCCTTTTTCATTTTATTACCCACAAAACGGCATGGGAGATGTAAGAAGCAGCAAGCTTAACAGTTTAAAATTAGCTGCTCAATATTCTTTCTACGTATCTGAGAAAAATAGCACAAGTATGGCACTAGGATACATTCACGAATTTGAGTTAAATGAGTTTAACAAATACCGAAAATCGGGAGTATATCAGGGAAATTTGTTCAACCCTTTTGCAGTAATTGCCAAACGTTGGGGGAATAATTTTCACACTTTATTGTATACTGGTCCTGCGATATTTACTCACCTAAAAAACAATAAAACAGAAACTAGTTTTCAGGCAAATACCAATTTCCATTATATGATTTCTGGAACACGAAATTTTGTGGGCTTAGAAATAAATAAAAATTATCAAGATAGAAATCTAGATTTAGTTTTACGTCCGCAAATGCGAGTAGGCATTAGCGATAAATTATTAATAGGAATCGTGACAGGAATTCCAGTAAACAAGGCAAACGATAGGCTTAGCACCTTTCTAAGACTCATTTATGAACCCGGCCATTAGGCCCTGCTTCCTACTTCTTCCTGAGTATTTACAATATACTCACCACTCATTTCTGGCACAAAGCTGTAAATATCTTGTTGTAGGCAAAAGCTAACATCGTCTGTTTGCATATTTAATAGTTTGAATCTATTGGCATGAGAACTCTTACGTACAATTGATTCAAGATTATTTTCGTATTGCTTATACAAGCAGTGAGCGCTAATAGAAGCATCATCATCCATTACAGCCCACGACTGCAATTTATCTAATAAGGCACCACCAAATAAAGTATCTTCTAGGTTATATTTATCCTTCCAGCCCGCACATAAAATTACGGCGTCTTTATCTTGTGCCATCACATATTTTGCCACGGCAGAAATATTTAAGAATGATCCAATCAATATTTTAGACGGATTCATGGCCTTTGCTAGCTTGATGGCTTTGGTTCCGTTGGTAGTGGTAAACGCTATATTTTTACCCGACAAAAATGGATTTTCAAATTCGAAAGGAGAATTTCCCATATCAAAGCCAGGTATTTTAACTGCATTACGTTCTGCCGCAATGATAAAATCAAAGTCCTTAAACATCTTGCATTCATCGGGCAAAGAAACTGGCAATATTTTGTTTACACCAGTGTTAAAAGCAACACACATGGTGCTAGTAGCTCTTAGAATATCAACTACTATAACTGTTTTATCTGTTAAGTTATACAAAGGCAATAATGCCGGTGTATGAATAAGCTCTACTTTTTTCATATATAAAAAAAAAGTGCAAGTTAAAAACTTGCACTTTAGTAACTATTATTATAAAAACGGAACTTTTACCACTTTAGCTTTTACGGCCTTATCGCGGATATCGATGAAGATTTCAGTATCTGCTTTAGAGAAAGCTGTAGTTACATAACCCATACCAATTCCTTTATTTAAACTTGGGGATTGAGTTCCTGATGTAACCTCTCCTATTACATTGCCTGCTGCATCTTTAATGGCGTAGTGCTGACGAGGAATACCTCTGTCTATCATTTCAAATCCAACTAACTTTTTGCTAGCACCATTTTCTTTGATAGCCTTATGGTATTCGTGATTAATAAAAGACTTAGTAAACTTAGTAATCCAGCCTAAACCGGCTTCTATTGGCGAAGTTTCATCGTTTATATCATTACCATATAAGCAAAATCCTTTTTCTAAACGTAAGGTATCTCTTGCACCTAAACCAGCTGGTTGAATATCAAATTCTTTTCCTGCTTCAAACAAAGCATCCCACAATTTTTTGGCATCTTTATTCCACACATACAATTCAAATCCACCTGCACCAGTATAACCCGTATTCGAAATAATGATATCCTCACAACCCGCAACAGAACCAGATGTAAAAGTATAATATTCCATGCTACTTAAATCTACCGATGTAAGCTTTTGTATCACTTTAATAGCGTTCGGACCTTGAACAGCCAGTAGGCTCAGATCATCGCTCATATTAGTCATCTCTACACCAAACGTGTTATGTTTGCTAATCCAATTCCAATCCTTTTCAATATTACTAGCATTAACCACTAGATAATATTCGTTAGCAGAATATCTATAAACCAACAAATCATCTACAATTCCACCTTTGTCATTTGGCAAACATGAATATTGCACTTTTCCATCAGTAAGTTTAGAAGCATCGTTGCTGGTTACTAATTGAATTAAATCTAAAGCTTTTTCTCCAACAAGTTTAAACTCGCCCATATGACTTACATCAAAAACACCTACACTGTTTCGCACTGCATTATGTTCCTGAATTAAGTTATTATATAATACAGGCATATTATAACCTGCAAATTCAATCATTTTTGCACCTAGGGCAACGTGTAAATCATTTAATGTAACGTATTTCATTATGTTATTTTATTAGGAATTGAGCGTACGAATTAAGTCAATTTTTTCGAGAATTTTATATTCTTCTATTGTCGAACCAATCTTTACGTTTAGGGATTTTTAAATCGCTTAAAACAGAAGATTTCACTTGAATATTGAATATAAAATACTGGTTGCCAAATGCAGAAAGAGGCGTCCAAGCAAAAGTAAACTGCCAGCAATGTAGCTCTCTTCTTAAATCTATACCCAAATGCGAAATTTTATTTTGGGTAAAATCGTAACCACTATTAAAATTGAGATACCAATTTTTAGTAGGAGTTAAGGTACCATTAAACGACAAGGTCTGCACATACTTTTGTGTGGCAGGATTTATCTTAGAAGAGTAATTATAATTGATAGTATAATTTAAACTCAAACTCCAAGGTATGGGCTGATCCAAAAAGTTTTCATCAGCCATTTCTTTCTTTCTTCTTTCTATGGCCTTTTCGTCTTTGCTCTTAAACATCTCAGGCGTTAAACTAGCACCAATACCCATATTTCCATTGGTAATAACTCCTAACTTACTTCCTTCGTTAAAGTAAAACCTATTAACCCTTATAAAAAATGAACTTCCATTTACCGTTACAATTTCGTTTACGTAAGGGTCTAATGTTGCACCCCCATTAAGATTAATCGTTTTAAACAAAGTAGTACGCCATGAAATAGGAATAGTACTCAGATTCATTGAATCGGCGAAAATATTATAGCTACCTCCTAATCTAATACTTTCAAATATCTTTATCTTCTCTACTTTCTGAGCGGTATCTTTACCCTTTTTCCACTTAATCTCAATATTGTTATCTATCCCAAAATTTATGTTTCCTTGTCGGCCCCTACCCGGACCACCAAACAATGAATTCTCAAATCTCGAATATTGCGTGGTTCGTCCCGTTGTATCTACCTGCACTGTTTTATAATATCCATAATTAGGTTTTCCAAAATCGGGCACATAATTAAAACTCACATCCGGATTTACCACATGCCTTATGGCAGCCAATCTAGAATTCTTGAACTGCTTCATTCCATAAAAACGAGTTGTTAAAGCACCACGTAACGAATACTGATAGGCACGATCAAACCCATTTACCACATCACTTCTAACAGTTTTCTGTTCTGCGTCGAAGGTTTTATCAATTGTTTTTAATGTCCAAATCTCATTATAATCTGCCCCAACAGAGAGGGTATAAAACTTAAACAGATTAAATGAATTTTGGATACCAAAACTATGTCGTGCTCCATTTCTCATCACCGAATCGAAGAACAATTTAGTATCCCCAGCATTTCTATTTCTAAACAATAATGTATCCTTGGTATTAATTAAGTTTTGGGCTGAACCTAAATAATTGATGGACGTTTTCTCATACCACCTATCAGCAGTTGGCTTCCACTTAGGTTTAAAAGGCTGGAAAGAAGCAACTGAGAATGTTAAGTCGGGCAAGGTAATAGCCACATCTCTTGTTTGTGTATTTTGTGAAGCACGAGTAGTAGCGTTCAGATTATATTTTCCTTTGGCAAATGATTTAGAAAAGTTAACTGAAGAGTTAATATTATTATTAAAGGCAGTGTTATTCGTAGAATATGTATTAAACGCCAAATATTGATTTCCAACCAAATTAACATCTGCCCCAAACGATGTTCCTGGTCGGGCTTTTTGATCCATGGTATGGCGCCAGTTTATATTAAAGGTATTAAACTCTTGGTAATTGGGATCTTCTGGCAAACCGGTTTTGTTATAGGCAAAGTTTGCGTTCAAGTTTCCTTGATACTTATACCTATTATTATAATTCATCCTACCACCTAATTGCCAGCTCAGGTTGGCATAAATATCTCCTAATATAGCTAAATCAGCTTTTTCTCCCATTCCAAGATAATAGCCCCCCTGACGTAAAAAGAATCCTCTTCCAGCTGCATTACCATAAGCTGGAATAATGATACCCGATTGCTGACCACGTTTTAATGGGAATATTCCAAATGGCACAAACAAGGGAGTTTTTACCCCCGCAATAGATAAATTAGCCGGACCCGTAATTACCTTTGAACCCGGAATTACCTTTAGCTTTTTTGCATTAATAGCAAAATGTGGCTCATGTTCGCTACAAGTGGTATAATAACTATCTCTGATATAAAAGTTGTTAAACTCATCTCGCTTTACTCGCTCTCCTTTGATATACCCTTCTCCCTCTTGAGTTCTAAATTCTCGCATCAAACCTCGTTTGGTTTGATAGTTAAATGTTACCTCGTCAATATTGTAAGTATCCTCGCCTTGTTTAAATTGTGGTGTATTAATTAGCTTGCCTGCACTATCATTTTCTCCAATAGCATTTACCAAGCTTTTATCTAAGTTTATTTTGATGATAGCAGATTTCATTTCATACGACTCAAACGAAATCTCGGCACTCTTATATAAAGTAGCCAGCTTGTCGCCTGCTAAATACACAATAGAATCTTTGGCTTTGTATTTGACTTTATCTTTTATGGCAGATGAGCTACGTGGGAGGTAATTACTATCCTTCGCTAGCGAGTCGGGCAGAGAATTAATGGTAGGACGAGCGGTATCAGGCAAATTATAAATAACTGATTTACTATTATTTACAAAAGTAAACCTTATTTTATTTGCAGTTTTGGTCGATAATGTGTTTAATTTTGTACTAAATTTAACATTTACGGCACAAATAGGATTAGCGCCCGTTGAAACTAAATAAACGGACAAAAACAAACAAAAACGCCACATTGGCCTTAAAGTTGAATGATATGAAAAAGAATATTTCAATGTTGCAGACAAATCTAAAGAAAGTATTGAATTTACCGAAATGGGAAATAATTGTGCCAATTTTGGTCGTGCTTATTACTGCAGCATTCGCGCCACCTACCGAGAAAAAAATTTACAAAAAAAATATTTCTACTGTAGTTATTGATGCTGGGCATGGTGGTCATGATCCTGGATGTATACATGATGGTGTTAAAGAAAAAGAGGTAACTCTTGCTATTGCTCTTGCCATTGGTACAAAATTAAAAGAAGAATCTCCTGATATTAAAATTATTTATACCCGTTCGGGGGATAAGTTTATAAGCTTGTGGGAACGTGCAGCCATAGCTAATAAAAACAATGCAGACTTATTTATCTCTATTCACTGTAACTCAACTAAAAACACCAGTATCAGCGGAACAGAAACATTTGCTATGGGAATTAACCAAACAGCTGGTAATTTAGATGTTGCCAAAAGAGAAAACCAAGTAGTATTATTAGAAGATGATTATTTAACCCGTTACGAAGGTTTTGACCCAAAATCGCCTGAATCTCATATTTATTTCTCTTTATTTCAAAATGCTCACATGGAACAGAGCATAAAATTGGCCGCAAAAGTTGAAAACTCTATCAGCGAAAAGGTTAAAAGACCTAGTCGTGGCGTAAAACAAGCAGGATTTGTGGTGTTATGGAAAACTAAAATGCCAAGTGTTTTAATTGAGACTGGCTTCCTTAGCAATCCAAAAGACCGAGCTTTTTTAAGTAGCAAAGAAGGAGTTGATAAAATGTCGGATGCCGTGGTAGATGCCATTTTAGACTACAAAAAATCGTACGAAGCGGTTTCTTCCAATAAGATAAATTAGTATAGCTCCGCAAATTCATTATTTTTGCTCAAAAGAATTTGCTTTGAAAATAACTAAAGAATTTAAAATAGGCTTGTTTGCAGCCTTCTCTTTAACTGCCTTGTATTTTGGCTATAACTTTTTGCGTGGTAAAAGATTATTCTCTTCTTTAAATACCTATTATGTTACCTACAATAAAATTGATGGTATCGTAAAATCAACCCCCATCTATTTTAAAGGACTCAAGGTTGGTCAGGTAGAAAAACTTAGCCTTATCAGAACAGATAGTGCCAATCAGATTTTAGCAACCTTGCTAATCGACAATAAAATTATTCTATCCAAAAGCAGTGAGGCCATGATTGTTAGCATGGATTTATTGGGAGGCAAAGCCATATCCTTAAACATCCCATCTCTGGTTGATCCAATCTCAGAAGGCGACACCATTATAGGAACCCAAGAAACAAGCCTAACAGCTTCCATCACAGAAATGATTACTCCTGTAAAAAATAAAGCAGAAAATGTGATGGTTTCCTTAGATCATGTTTTAGGAGAATTAGAAAAAGTATTAGCCAACGGTGGTAGCAAGAATTTATCTCATGGGATTGCCGATTTAGCAGGTATTTTAAATAGCTTAAACAATACCAGCAAACAATTGGATGCGCTTATCATGACAGAAAAAGGCAAGATTAGCAATATTACCTCAAGCATGGAAAGCTTAAGTCTTACCCTAAAAAACAATACAAAAGAAATAGAAAGCAGCCTCAAAAACTTCAAAAGTATAAGCGATTCTTTGGCTGCCGCTCCTCTTAAACAAACCATTGAGCAGCTAAACAAAACATCTACTCAACTTGCTTATATCACAGAAAAAATCAACAAAGGCGAAGGTACAGCTGGTAAACTGGTAAACGACAAAGAGCTTTACGATAATTTAAACAAATCATCTTTTGAGCTACAAATGCTCCTAAAAGATCTACAGAAAAACCCAAGCAGATATGTAAATATTTCTGTTTTTGGCGGCAAAGACAAGAAAGAAACTAAGAAGAAATAATCATTTTAGAATTTAGAATCACTGCTGTCCTGTAAAATCCTACTTCGAGAATGAAGATCCTTCGCTCCACTTCGTTACGCTCTGGATGACAATATCTTAGATCTTAAAAGCAGGGGGCTTGGAGGCAGCTTCGCTGCCTCCAAGCCCCCTGCCGATTAAAACAAGCGTGTAACGAGTCATTCAGAGCGTTAGCGAAGAATCTCATGCATTATCCCAGACAGCAGTAATTTAGAATTTAGAATTTCTTCCCCCCGCTATTTTCTAATCAAATTCCCACTCAATCTTTCCAACTCAATTTCACTCCATTTGGCATCGTAGGCCGCAGCGTACTTTCTCTGCATGCTTTGCATAAAATTTACCTCAGCAATCCTAAGGTCGTTCATGCTAATTAAACCGTTTTCTTGCTGCTCTCTGGCTAAATCGAAGTTCTGTTTGGCTAGGGCAAAATTCTCTTCTTCGAACTGATATAACTCGCGGTTTGTTTTATACACCTCATAGGCTTGCATAATAGCAATCTCTAATTTTAACAGCGAATCTTTATAAAGTAATTCTGCCGAACGCTGATTTATCTTGGCTATACCTACTTTTCTGTCTACATCGAAACCGTTGAAAATATTTAGGTTCACACCGAACCCATAATGTAAGCCACTGTTGTTAGACGACTGTAAGAAACCTGCCTCCGATTGTTGTCTATTTACGTTGTAGCCGCTACGCAATTGCAGGCTAGGGTACCTATCGCCACGAAGCTCGTTTAACTGTGATTGGGCAACATCTTTGCTTAATTTGGACAACTGAATGCCACTATTAAATTGTAAAGCATTGTCTTTAAACTGCTCAAAAGACAACAGCTCAGCAGAAAGCCAAGAATCGTCTACTTCATATGAATAATCGCTGCTCAATCCTAACAATTGTATTAATGCTAATTTACTGTTTTTGTATGATGCCGCTAATTTCTTAGCATTAGCTAAGTCTGCGTTATAGTTTACTTGAACATTTAACAACTCCGACTTTGCACTTTTTCCGGCGGCAAATTTGGCTTTGGCGGTTTCTAATCTTTTCTCTCCTATCTGAAGAGTTTGTTGGGCAATTTTAAGGTTTTCTTTTGCTAACAAAGCATCTAAATATACTTTTGCAACCCTACTTAAAACCGATTCCATTTGCATGCGGAGTTTTATTTTTCCGATGGCTTCTAACTCTGATAATCGCTTTTTGGTGGCAAACATTTTAAAGCCGTTAAACAATGTCCAGCTCATTTCTACGCCAGCGTTTAACGAATTACTTTTAGCCCCATCTCTATTATTTTCTGATCCGTTTAAGAACTTTTGTTTGGTATCTATTACTTGATTGTCTTGAGTAAGCACACCACTTACTGTTGGCAACATTCCAGCATTACCAATAACATTATTTTTCTTAGCCATTTCAAACTCATTTTCGGCAATTTGAATAGAGAAATTATGCTGCAATGCTAACTCATAAGCCTGTTTAAGACTCAATACTTGCTGAGCATAAGTGGGAAGAATACTCACTAAGCCAACCCATAAAATCAATAGCTTACTTTTCATTTGCGTCCTCCTCTTTGTGTATGAGTGTTCTATCTTTATTGCCACTAAAAAGTTGGTATATCACAGGAATTACATATAATGTTAAAAAGCCCGAAAACAGCAATCCACCAATGATTACCATACCCATAGACACCCTACTTTTAGCACCAGCACCCAATGCTAATGCAATTGGCAATGCTCCTAAAATAGTTGCTAAGCTTGTCATCATAATCGGACGTAACCTAGAAACAGCAGCTTCTTTAACTGCCAGTAACTTTGGTAAACCATGCTCTCTTTTTTGGTTAGCAAATTCTACAATTAAAATCCCGTTTTTAGTTACTAAACCCAACAATACAATAATTCCAATCTGACTGAATATATTCAACGTTTGATCGAAGTACCACAAACTTATCAGCGCTCCTGCCAAAGCCATAGGAACCGTAACCATTATAATAATAGGGTCTCTGAAGCTTTCGAATTGCGCCGCTAAAACCAAATACACCAATATCAAAGCAAAAATAAATGCAAATGAAGTATTGGAAGAGCTTTCAGCAAAATCGCGAGACGGACCAGCCAGATCGGTTGTAAACGTATCGTCTAGTACCTCTTTCTTTATGCGCTCCATTTCGGCAACGCCATCACCAATGGTTTTACCCGGTGCTAAGCCAGCAGAAACGGTTGCAGATTTATACCTATTATAATGATACAATTGCGGCGGACTACTTTGCTCTTCAACGATTAAGAAATTATCTAATTGAATGAGTTCTCCTCTATCATTTCTTACATAAAGAGATTTCAAATCCACAGGATCATCCCTATGTTGGCGTTCTACCTGACCAATAATTTGATATTGCTTTCCGTTTTTAGAAAAATAACCATATCGTACACCACCATAGGCAAACTGCAAGGTTTGAGCTACGTTTTGAATACTTACACCTAAGTCTTTGGCTTTTTCTCTATCGAAACTAATCAGTAATTCTGGTCGGTTAAATTTTAAATTTACATCCACACCCTGAAACACCTTACTTGCATTAGCTTTTTCCAAAAACTTTGGAAGATCATTTTGAATTTTCGAGAAATCTTGATTTTGCAAGATAAACTGAACAGGTAATCCCGACCTAGAGCCACCCGTTCCAGAGATGGTTTGATCTTGAATAACGAAGGCACGAGCACCTGTTAGGCCCATTAAATTTTGTTGTAATTTTTGAGCTATTTGTTGCTGACTTCTCTCTCGCTCATGAGGCTCTGTTAATATTACACGCACAAAACCCGTATTCATAGCCCCGCTGCCTGTAAACCCGGGAGCTGTAACAACCAAAGTAAGTCGTTTCTCTGGAATTGAATCATCTAATAAAGCAGAAACCTCATTCATGTATCGCTCCATAAAATCATAAGAAGTGCCCTCAGGTGCGGTAGCACTGATACGCATCCAACTTCTATCATCTAAAGGTGATAATTCCGAAGGTAGGTTCGAACCAATTAAAAAGATTATGATAAAACTAAAAACTATAACTACCCATACTAACCATTTTCTATCGAAGAAATATTCTAAAGATTGTGCGTATGCATTATTTAGGCGAACAAAATAGGGCTCTGTTAAATCGTAGAATTTAGAATGTTTAGTGGTTTTACGTTGGAGATGTACATTTAATACCGGTGTTAAGGTAAGCGATACAAATGCCGAGATCATTACCGCTCCAGCTACTACCACACCAAACTCGCGAAATAAACTACCCACAAAACCTTGAATAAAAATGATAGGTAAAAACACAACAGCTAAGGTTATCGAAGTAGCAATTACAGCAAAGAAAATTTCATTTGTCCCAGCGATAGCGGCCATTCTCGGACTCATTCCTTCCTCCATCTTT
>JAKRSG010000016.1 GCA_022402405.1 Bacteroidia bacterium
CATATAATTTACAATTGGGCTTCTCTAAAAAATTCGCCCATAATCCTTTTAGAATAGGTATAATCGCTCACAATTTACAAAGTCCTGGCAAGCTTTTATACCAAATTCCAAACCGCCAGTTTACGAGCTTAGAAACCGGACTTCCAATTGAAGAAGAGTTCTCTATCCTCAGTAAAGCCATGAGCCACATAATCATAAACACTGAACTTTTATTGGGAAAATCAATTCAAGTAAGATTTGGCTACAATGCCCTAAGGAATAGAGAACTTAGTCTAAACAACCTAAGAGGTATGAATGGTTTCTCGTGGGGAATAGGACTAAAGTTAAATCGTTTCCATTTTGCTTATGGATATGGTGGATTTATCCCCGGAAGAAATACCAATTCTTTCAGTGTAATTACCCGAATTCAAGACTTTAAACGCGCAAATAAATAATTATGTCAGCTCCCATTATCATTGCAATAGACGGATATTCATCATGTGGTAAAAGTACGCTTGCCAAGCAATTAGCAAATGTGCTCAATTACAAATATGTTGATACCGGAGCCATGTACAGAGCACTTACTTTGTATTTATTGCGCAACCAAATAGATATTCACCATCCAGAAATGGTAGCCTCTGCATTACCACAAATACATATAAGCTTTGGGCTTGAACCAAATTCTCAAGAGCAGTTTACTATTTTAAATGGTGAGAATATTGAAAACGAAATCCGAGTAAACTCCAGAGTTGCCAGCGCAGTTAGCACGGTTAGTGCTCAGCCAGAAGTAAGAAAATTTTTGGTTAAACAACAACAAGAATTTGGCAAAGAAAAAGGCATTGTTATGGATGGAAGAGATATTGGCACTGTGGTTTTCCCACATGCAGAACTTAAATTATTTATTACGGCTGAACCAAATATAAGAGCGCAAAGAAGACTTGATGAACTGCAAGAAAAAAATCAAGATACGAGCTTTGAAGAAGTGCTTGCCAATCTGCAAAAACGCGATTTGATGGATACTACCCGCGCTGATAGTCCGCTTGTAAAAGCTAAAGATGCCATCGAAATTGACAATTCAAACCTAAGCAGAGAAGAACAACTTAATAAAGTACTTGCCTTGATAAAAGGATTAAACGGACAATCTGTTTAGTATTAATTTACCCTCGACAATCCCGCAGCAAAAAGTTGGTTTTCTGGCTCTAAATCCAATGCCACTTTATACTGAATTCTTGCTTCTGTTTTGTTCTTCTGCTCTTCATAAACCAATCCTTTCATATAAAAAGCATTCGCATAAGCCGGATTCATTTGTGTGCAGATATTCCAGTTTCTTAAGGCCTCATCCATAAATCCATTTTCGTAGTTTATGTAACCAACATTGTAATAGGCCAAATAATTTTGAGGGTCTATATCTATTACCTTTCGGTAATCTAATAAGGCCGATTTATAATTTTTAATTTGCTGGTTAAATACCGCTCTCCCAAACAAAGCATCTACTCCCTTGGGCTTTATTTTTAAGGCTGCAGCAAAATATTCGAAGGCAATCGACTTTTTCTTTCCAGCATATAAATTGGCAATATATAACGTAGATTCATAATCTTTCGGGTCGTTTTCTATGGCTGTTTGAAAATGATAAATAGCCCTGCTGGTATCACCCATTTCTTTATAATTTAAGCCCATCATGTGGTATACATATGCATCTTCAGGCTTCAATTTTCGGTATTCGTTTAATAGGTTAATCGACTTCTGATGCTCTTTTACTAAGAAATATAAATCTGCTAATTTCAATATAGCATCCGCAAAATCAGGCTTTATTTGAATAGCTTTTTCATACCAAGTTGCCGCCTCTTTGGTTTGGTTCATGGCATATAAATTTCTAGCCAAAGCAAACGCATACAAAGAATTACTGCTATCTAACCTAAAAGCCTCTCGGTAATCGTCTTCCGCCCTATTTAAGTATTTTTCGTTGGCATAAATTACCGCCCTTTGATAATATAAATCTGCATTTTCTGGGTCGTTTTCAATTTGTGCACTAACTTGTTTTACTGCTTCCACATTAGCCAAACTGTCGTTGGTCTGAACCAAATCTTTTGACTTGGGAGTTTCTGAACATGAAACAATTTGGATGAAAAGAATGACAAAAGTCAGTGTTTTTAATATAAGTTTTGCGCGCATTTTTTTAATTTTGGAAACTTCAACAAGTAGCAAAGAAAGTATTTGACAAGTAGTCAAACAAATCTTTGTATAGGTTGGACGAAAATTGATGGACAAAATTTCATAAATCAACATTCATAATTCATAATTCAATAATGCCATTTTACCACAGAATGGGGCAAATTCCCCAAAAACGACATACACAATTCAGAAAACCAGATGGTAGTTTGTATTCTGAAGAACTTATATCTACAGAAGGATTCAGCAGTTTATACTCGTTAGTTTACCACACACACCCACCAACTTTGGTTAAAGAAATAGAAAAACCATTTGATGTAACCCCACAAGCAGCCCTCCCAAAAAACATGCAAAACAGAAGTTTTTTAACTTTTAAGGCTGAACCAAAAGACGACTTTTTAGATTCTCGAGTTGTGATGCTTTTTAACCGAGATTTATATATTTCTGTGGCCGCACCCAAAAAGAGCATGACAGATTACTTTTATAAAAATGCGGATGCGGATGAGGTAATTTTTATTCACGAAGGAAGTGGTTCTTTAAAAACTTTGTATGGCACCATTCCTTTTGAATATGGAGATTATTTAGTTATTCCAAGAGGTGTTATTTTTCAGTTGCATTTTAATGATGAAAATAACAGGCTTTTCATCACCGAGAGTTTCTCTCCTATTAAACCACCTAAGAGATACCTAAATCAGTTTGGACAATTCTTAGAGCACTCTCCATACTGCGAGCGCGATATAAAGCTTCCTCAAAACTTGGAAACAATAGACCAAATGGGCGATTTTAAGGTGATGATTAAAAAGCAAGACTTGATCTATCCTTACCATTATGCTAGTCACCCGTTTGATGCTATTGGATGGGATGGCTACCAGTATCCATATGGGTTCAGCATACATAATTATGAACCTATTACAGGCAGAATTCACATGCCACCACCCATACATCAAACATTTGAAGGCCATAACTTTGTTATTTGTTCATTTGTGCCAAGATTATACGATTACCATCCAGATTCTATTCCTGCACCATACAACCACAGCAATGTAGACAGCGATGAAGTATTGTACTACGTAGATGGCGATTTTATGAGCAGAAAACATGTAGAAAGAGGCATGATAAGCTTGCATCCAAAGGGTATTCCGCACGGACCACATCCGGGAACAGTAGAAAAATCTATTGGCAAGAAAGAAACCAAAGAGTTGGCCGTTATGATTGATCCATTTTACCCATTAGAAATAACCCAAGCCGCACTAAATTGCGAAGACCCACACTATTATAAATCTTGGGTGGAGTAATCTTATTTCAATCTAGATCGATTAACATTTCTACTTTATATTTTAACAAAATTTTAAACTATATATGAATAATGATTTCCTTCCTTTAAACGGAACAGATTATATTGAGTTATACGTGGGTAATGCTAAGCAAGCCGCCCACTTTTACAAAACGGCTTTTGGTTTTCAAAGCTTAGCTTATGCCGGACCAGAAACTGGGGTAAGAGATAGAGCAAGTTATGTGTTGGTTCAGAACAAAATGCGCCTAATACTAACCACGCCATTACACTCAAGTTCTCCTATTGCTGAGCACCACAAAAAGCATGGCGATGGCGTAAAAACCTTGGCTTTAATGGTAG
>JAKRSG010000151.1 GCA_022402405.1 Bacteroidia bacterium
AATTGGTTCAGGCATTAAAAAATCAAGGCATAAAAATAGCCGCAGTTGAACAAGCCAATGGAAGCATCTCTTTAGAAAATTTCGATATATCTAATCAGTTACCTTTAGCACTTATTCTGGGAAATGAGGTGGCAGGTGTTCAGCAAGAATTAATAGATATGTGCGACTATTGCCTAGAAATACCGCAGTTTGGCACCAAACATTCGTTAAATGTGTCGGTGTCTTCTGGAATTGTGGTTTGGCATTTAGTAAACCAAATTTTACAAAAGCAACATATTAAACCAGAGTAAGGTCCATTTTGCCAGAGAATAGCTGAATATTATTAAGTAATGCAGATTTTATTTCAATATCTAAACTGGATTCAAACTGCATCAACGTTTCTATTCTTTCTTGCAAAACTCCATCGGGGAAAAGCCTTGCACGTAACTTTAGCAATTTCTCAATCTGGGCTTCTTCATGCAACTCAGCTGCCTTTTTAAGGGCAGATGTTTTAGATTTAAAAAAATCTTTATTTTGAAGTTTAAAGGCTAAAAATTCTTTACCCAAGGTTACATCTAATGCCTTAGCATGATCTACCACTTCCTGAATTTGATTTAAAATATCCTCAAACTTTTCTGCAAATGAAATACCCTGAACTTGCTGAACGTATTTCTGAGTAAGCGTAGGTTCAGCCAGTAATAAATCTTTTAATTCTATGGGTAATTTTGAAACTTTATCTTGTATATTTTTTTGAACCAAAACATTCATATACCTTAGTCCTACCAATGGAAACGGAACTTGGTAATGATCAAAAATAGGTTTCAACTGAAGCCAATATGCCACCTCTGCTGGTCCGCCAAAATAAGCTAAATTAGGAAGAATAGTCTCTTGAAAAACGGGCCTTAAATTTACATTCGGACTAAATCTCTCGGGATAATTTTCAATCTCATCGCTGAGTTCTGTTGTATTCCAAGTATAATCTCCAGCCACATATTTTCCATCGGCTTCTTTTTTTATAATACTCCTAACATCCGAAGCATCTAAATAAAAAAAGTTCGATGGTCGGGCATGTATTTGTAATTTATAATGCTGATCCAAAACCTTATCAGACTCCACCTGAACAGCGTAAGTCTCTTGATTAATCAAATCTGCATGTATTATCGATTTAATTTCTTGTTTAAATTCTTTTGCGTTTGGATCTAAAATTACCAAACCAAAGTCTTTGAACAAATCATGGTATAATCTAATGCTCGCTTCTGCCAAATTCCCTTCTTTAAGATAGGCATTTTTTATAGCATTGACCCAAGTTTTGGCCGTTTCTTTCTGACCCAATAACTCACATAATTGAGATACTAATTCATCGATTTCACTTAGATTGATTTTTCCGGTAGCTTTTGACAGACTATCCTTTTCCCAACTTAATTTTTTATTGAATAGGAATGTAGTTTTTATCTCTTCAAAATCGTGATCTTCTGAAGCCAACCATAGAACTGGAACATAGTTGTTTTGAGGAAATGTATTCTTTAATTCTAGTGACAATTTAATGGCACTAAGAATTTTATAACTCATAAATAATGTACCACCAAACATGCTTAGTTGATGTCCGGTTGTAATAGTAAACGTATTTAATTCTAATAAATGCCTAATATTATCATGAACCTTTTTGGCATCATCTAATTGCACCTGAGCCTTGGAATATTGTTCATGCAAATGTTTTACCAACACCTCTCTCCTCACCCTATCAAATACCCTTTTTTCTTGAGCTTTTTCTATGCCATCCATTTCGTGCCATTGAGAAACGAATGATTGCAAATTTTCCGATTTACTCATATAATCCTTCACAATTGGAGGGATAAAAGTAGTTTCGGAAAGAGCTATTTGTTGAACAATTTCCATGCTTATTTTACTATCGTACCGTATAAGTCAAAATCCTCTGCAGAATCAATATGCACCATAGCAAAATCGCCAATACGCACATAATTATCTTTTGCCGAAACCAACACTTCATTATCCACTTCCGGACTATCAAATTCGGTTCGGCCAATAAAATAACCACCCTCTTTACGATCAAATAATACTTTCAGCGTTTTACCTACTCTGGTTTTATTTATTTCGGTACTTATTTCTTGTTGCAACTCCATAATTATAGCTGCTCTTTCCTCCTTCACCTCTTGCGGAACATCATCTTCTAAAGTACCTGCATGCGTACCTTCTTCATGGGAGTAAGTAAAAATACCAAGCCTATCAAATTTATTACGCATCACAAAATCGCATAAATCTTTAAAATCTTGCTCGGTTTCGCCGGGGTGACCTGCGATTAAAGTAGTTCTAATAGCAATTCCAGGTACTTTTTCTCTTATGGTCTGAACCAAATCCTCCGTGCGCTGACGAGTAATTCCCCTGCGCATAATTTTAAGCATATTATCGCTCACATGTTGAAGTGGGATATCGATGTATTTACAAATATTATCGCGTTCAGCCATTACCTCGAGTGCATCTAGCGGGAATTGCGAAGGGTAAGCATAATGTAAACGAATCCACTCAACACCCGGAATATCTGAGATTCTACGAAGCAACTCGGCAAGTTTTCTTTCGCCATATAAATCTAAGCCATAATAGGTACTATCTTGAGCTATGAGTAAAATTTCTTTGGTGCCATTTTTAACTAAACCTTTCACTTCAGCTTCAATTTGCTCAAACGATTTAGAAACATGTTTACCGCGCATAATTGGAATAGCACAGAAAGAACAAGGTCTATCACAGCCCTCAGAAATTTTCAAATAGGCATAATGAGAAGGAGTTGTTATCAACCTCTCGCCAATTAGTTCATGTTTATAATCGGCTCCAAGAGTCTTTAATAATTGAGGTAAATGTGTTGTGCCAAAATATTGGTCAACTTCCGGAATTTCTTTTTCTAAATCTGGTTTATAGCGCTGAGAAAGACAACCCGTAACATATAACTTTTCTATCTCTCCAGCCTCTTTGGCCTCGGCCCAACGAACGATGGTATTAATGCTCTCTTCTTTGGCATTATCAATAAACCCGCAGGTATTAATAATAACGATATTTGCATCGTCTTTATCCGACTCGTGTTCAACAACAAAGTTGTTTGCTTTTAACTGACTATAAAGTTCCTCACTATCTACAATATTTTTGGAACAACCTAAGGTTATAATATTAACCTTATCTTTTCTTAATGTTTTAGTTTTCAAATCCCTAATTTTTAAATAATGAATCTACAAACTCATGTTTGTTAAACAGCTGTAAATCCTCAATTCCTTCTCCCACACCGATGTATTTTACTGGTATTTTAAATTGATCTGCCACACCAATTACCACACCACCTTTAGCTGTTCCATCGAGTTTTGTTAAGGCAAGAGCATTAACTTCTGTAGCAGCGGTAAAATGTTTGGCTTGTTCAAAAGCATTTTGCCCAGTACTGGCATCTAGAACCAAAAGCACTTCATTGGGAGCTGTAGGAATTACTTTTTGCATAACACGCTTAATCTTACTTAACTCATCCATCAGACCAATCTTATTATGTAATCTTCCGGCAGTATCTATGATTACCACATCTGCATCCATTTCTACTGCCCTCTGAACGGTATCAAAAGCCACTGAAGCAGGGTCTGTATTCATTCCATGTGAAATAACAGGTACATCATTTCTAGTTCCCCAAATTTTAAGCTGCTCAACGGCTGCGGCTCTGAAGGTATCTGCTGCACCTAATACAACTTTTTTGCCTGCCTTTTTATATTGGTTGGCCATTTTACCAATAGTGGTAGTTTTACCTACACCATTTACACCAACAACCATAACTACATAAGGTTTTGCCCCCTTAAGGTCGGTAAAATCGGTTGGAATATCCGATTTATTCTCTTCCATAAGTTTGCTAACCTCATCTTTAAGCAAACTATTCAATTCAGAAACATTGATATATTTATCAGAAGCAACACGCTTTTGAAGTCGGTCTATAATTTTAAGTGTGGTTTCAATACCCACATCACTCGTTACCAATATTTCTTCTAAATCGTCTAAGAAAGCATCATCCACTGTGCTTTTACCTACAATGGCTTTACTGATTTTATCGAATAAACTCGACTTAGTTTTCTCCAAACCTTGGTCGAGTTTTTCTTTCTTTTCTTTGCTAAAAAAACTAAAAATTCCCATTTTTTTCTGATTAGAATAAAACAAAAAAAGCACTCTGTAAAAACAGAATGCTTTATTGAATGTGTATATTCAAAATATTATTTCTTGAAGTGTGTTTTCACATCTTCATTTGGAATAATTTCTGCCTTAAATGAATAAGAACCTTTTGCATTTTTTACAGCTCTGTAAACTTTTGCGAAGTCTTTTCCAGCTCCGGCGGTTTTTAATGTAGCAACTACTTTCTTAGCCATGACTTAATTATTTAATTTCTTTGTGAACAGTTACCTTTTTCATGATTGGGTTGTACTTTTTCAACTCCAAACGCTCGGTGGTATTTTTACGATTTTTAGTAGTAATATATCTTGAAGTTCCAGGCAAACCAGATGTTTTGTGCTCGGTACACTCCATTATTACTTGAATTCTATTTCCTTTTCTTGCCATTGCTTATTTCTCCTTAAATTTTTCCGTTACGGATATAATCGTTTAAAACGGCAGTAATGCCCTTTTTATTAATGGTTTTTATCGCTTTAGTAGAAACCTTCAAGGTTATCCAGCGGTCTTCTTCAGGAATGAAGAACTTCTTCTCCTGTAAATTTGGGTAAAAGCGACGCTTAGTCTTACGGTTTGAGTGAGACACATTATTACCCACCATTGGGCGCTTACCGGTTAAATCACATACTCTCATGACAATATTTTCTTCAAAAAGGACTGCAAATATGAGGCTTTTTTATTTAAAAACAATAATTTTAAAAAACTTTTCACAGTGTTTTTAAAAACGTCTGATTTTCAAAACACCTAAAAAGTATTAATCTATTTGTTTTCAATTAAATAAACTATTCCTCACCCTAGAAACGGGGTTGCAATATCGTTATTTTTTTTATGAACTTGGCAGTTCTAACAAAATTAATTTGTTTTGCCTAAATTTTAATAACATGGAATTCGAATTCATTTTAGTGAACCCAACTTTTGCTCAGCACGTAGCACTTATACAACTAAACAGACCTAAAGAATTAAACGCTCTGAACCTACAATTAATGCTAGAATTGAAACAAGCATTAGCGCATTTAGACGACCAAGATGAAGTAAGGTGTATTATAATTACTGGAAATCAGCAAGCATTTGCCGCTGGTGCAGATATCAAACAGATGGAAAGCAGAACGCCTATAGACTTGCTTAAAATAGATCAGTTCGAAACTTGGGATCAAATTAGAAAAACTAAAAAGCCCATCATCGCTGCTGTGTCTGGCTTTGCCTTGGGTGGTGGTTGCGAATTGGCCATGACCTGCGACATGATAATCGCCTCCGAAACCGCAAAATTTGGTCAGCCCGAAATAAAAATTGGCATTATGCCAGGAGCAGGTGGTACCCAAAGATTAACCAGAGCTATTGGAAAGGCCAATGCTATGGAGTTGGTGTTAACCGGAAAGTTTATTGGTGCCGAAGAAGCTAAAAGTTTAGGACTAATAAACCGTGTAGTGCCAGAAGAATTATACTTAGACGAAGCACTAAAATTAGCCAAAGAAATTGCTCAGATGAGTCCGATTGCCGTAAGACTTGCCAAAGAAAGTGTAAACAAAGCCTTTGAAAGTGGTTTGCAAGAAGGCTTATACTTTGAACGTAAAAACTTTTACATGACCTTTGCAAGCGAAGACCAAAAAGAAGGCATGAGTGCTTTTGTAGAAAAAAGAAAAGCAGAATTTAAGGGCAAGTAATTTTTCTGAATACAACCTTATAGATGAACCCTAAAGACATTTCTATCAGCGATTTTTCTTACGATTTACCCGACGATAAAATTGCTAAACATCCATTAGATAATAGAGATCAGAGTAAATTATTAGTTTGGCAAAATGAACAGATTAGCGACCGAAACTTTTGGGAGCTACCTGAGATTTTGCTCCAAAATTCGCACTTATTTTTTAATAATACCAAGGTAGTTCATGCCAGGCATATTTTTACCAAAGATAGCGGGGCAAAAATAGAGATATTTTGCCTCGAACCTATAGATGGAAACTACCAAAAAGCCTTTGGAAACAGAGGCAATAGCGAATGGAAATGTATATTGGGCAACTCCAAAAGATGGAAATCTGGCTTGCTTACGAAACTTGCTTTTGTAAACAATACCGAATTAACCATCCAAGCAGAAATGCTTTCCCAAGAAGGTCAATTTGCCCATATTCGCTTTACTTGGAACAAGGCAGAGATAGCCTTTGGAGATTTATTGAGCGAAACAGGAATTTTGCCTTTGCCACCTTACTTAAACAGAGAGGCAGAAAAAAAAGACGAGGTACAATACCAAACAACCTATGCCAAAGAAGAAGGCTCTGTAGCTGCACCAACAGCTGGATTGCACTTTACTGAGGAAACCTTTGAGCAGCTAAAAGAACGAAGTATTTTTACCACTGAAATCACTTTGCATGTTGGAGCGGGCACTTTTTTACCTGTTAAAGCCAGTAAAATGCAGGAGCATGAAATGCACCGCGAACACATGGAAATTTCATTGGAGGCCATAGATAAGTTGCTCGAGAGCCTTCAACAAAAACGCTGCATCATTCCCGTTGGAACCACTTCTATGCGTTCGCTAGAAACTTTATATTGGTATGGAGTAAAGCTAATGAATAATAAGGAAAAAGCATTCCAATTTAGCCTAAGCCAATGGGAGCCATATGATTTGGTTCAGACCGTAAAAGCAAAGGATGCTATAGCCGAATTAGCAAAGTACATGAGAGAAAACTCTATACCAATGCTCTATGGTTCTACGCAATTATTGATTGCCCCAGGCTATCAAATGCGCATTTGTGAGGCGATTATCACCAATTTTCATCAGCCACAAAGTACTCTATTATTATTGGTATCTGTGATGGTAGGTGAAAAATGGCGAGATATTTATGAACATGCCTTGCAGCACAATTATCGCTTTTTAAGCTTTGGCGATAGCAGTATTTTATTCAAAACAAAGAATTAAACTAAGTGAAGTTTAAATGCAGTAATATTGTGTTTTTCGCCGCTAACATAGATTAAATCATCTACCTTTAAACACTCTTTTGAAGTAATATGTGTGATAAGTTCTTGGTTTCGGTAAATGGCAATTATACTCACATAAAAGCGTTTTCTAATCTCGAGCTCGGCAATAGATTTTTCCATAAAATCTGAATTAGCATTTCTAAAAGGCACACAAACTAATTTTAGATTGGGCGTAAATCGCTGTGCATTTCCCTCTAAACTAATCTCGGTTTTGTTAAAAATACCGTAATTATTAGAGCGAATAGAATCGCTTATTTGTTCTATTTCATCAACTGGTACTAGATAATTTCCAAGTACTCGAGAGAAAATTTCTATAGATGTTTCAAACTCTTCTGGAATAACCTCATCTGCACCTAATGCTAATAATGGCTCTATTTCTGAAACATATCTGGTTCTAACCAAAACATAAACAGTAGAAGATAATTCCCTAATTTTTACCAAAATTGCCTTACTGGCTTGCGGATCTGAAATAGCAATTACCACTACCCTAGCCTGCTCCAAACCTACAGTTTCAAGGATGTGTTCGTGAACCGCATCACCATAAATAATAGGCTCGCCATTGGCTCTTTCGCGCTTTACCGTTTCGGCATTTATCTCCAGAATCACGTAATCAATCCCTGTTTTCTTGGCGGCCAACGCCAAGTTTTTTCCGTTCATGCCATAACCTATAACAATTAAATGATTATCTCTCTCTACTCCTGCAACCTTTTTATCCTCCTCACTTAGGGCTGAACCTAACCTTTTTTTAGGATATAACTTATGAATGAACCAATGACTAAAAGCACCACTATTATTCATGATAAACGGAGTAAACAACATGGTTAAAATGGAAATTGACAAAAAGTACTGATTAGCCACCGGGGTTAAAATTCCATACTGTATTCCTACCTTAGATAAAATAAAGGCAAATTCTCCTATTTGAAACAAGGTTAAACCAGTTAAAATAGCCGTTCTGATATTGTATTTTAATACCACAGCCGCCAACAAAGCAATAAGTGTTTTTACTATAAAAACTAATATGGCTACCCCAATAATTACTATAAAATGGTCAAGAAAAAAGGTAATGTCCATTAACATACCAATAGACACGTAAAAAAAGCTACTGAAGAACTCTCTAAATGGAAGAATGGTGCTGGTTGCTTGGTGACTATAATCCGATTCTGAAATGATTAATCCTGCTAAGAAAGCACCCAATGCCAGTGAAAGTCCGGCTTGTGCCGTTAAGAAACTTATGACAAAACACATGGCAATAGTAAACATCAAAAACAGCTCTTTATTCTTAGTTCTGGCAATAACATACAATAATTTAGGAGCTAAATAACGAGCAGAAATATAGGTACCCAAAACAACCAATTTAGATTTACCCAATAAAATAAGTAGTTCCATCCATAAATCGCCGCCCTCACCAGCTAAAATGGGAGTAACCAACATCATAGGAACCACAATGATATCTTGGAAAATAAGAATACCCAGAGCATTTTTACCATGCGGAGTACTAATTTCATTTCTACTTTGCAAGATGTTTAGCACAATGGCTGTACTCGATAATGAGAATAAAAAACCTAGGAAAACCGAAGCTTCCCATGTAAATCCGCCCCAATAAGCTAGCAAAAAAGTAACGAGTACGGTTAATCCAACCTGAACCAAACCACCAATAAAAACTGTTTTACCAATAGAATAAAGTTGCTTTAAAGAAAACTCCATTCCGATAACAAACAATAGTAAAACAATACCAATTTCTGACAGTAATTCTACTTCATGAACAGCATTTATTAGTTTTAGTCCGTACGGACCAATGATAATCCCCGTAATTAATAAACCAATAATAGACGGCAATTTTAACTTGTTTAACACAAGTACCACCACAATAGAACTTGATAATAAAACGATTATATCATTTAACAAAGGAAACTCTACCGCCATAAATTATTTTTTATTATTTGATTGGCCACTAATATAAATAAATACTTGCAATTCTTCAGCAGGGGTTTTACTTTTGCAGAGAAATTCTTACTTAAGAATAATTATTAACAAGTGCAAAATTCCATAGAAGAAATAAAACAATCTTTGCAGGCAGTTGGCTTAAAAGCCACCCTTCCTAGAATTGGAATTTATCAACTTTTGAGCACCTTTAAACATCACCCAAGCGCCGAAGAATTATTTCAGAAAGTAAGCAAAAAATATCCAGGGGTATCTATTGCTACTGTATACAAAACCTTAGAAGTTTTGGTTCAAAACAAATTGGTTAAAAAGGTAGTTACAGATGAAGACAAAGTGAGATACGATTTCAGGACCGACCAACATATTCATTTATATTGTGAGAAAACAAATAAGATAACAGACTATGAAGATCCGGAATTAAATGCGCTTTTGTTGAGTTATTTTAAAACTAAGAGTATTCCTGATTTTTCGATAAAACAAATTCAAATAAATATTCAGGGCGAGTGCCAATCATTAAAAACTAAAAAAAATAAATTATGACCATGTTAGTAGGAAAAAAAGCGCCTCATTTTAGCGCTGATGCCGTTGTTAACGGCGGAGAGTTTGAAGAAAACTTCTCATTAAGCAATTACCAAGGTAAGAAGCATGTATTGTTCTTCTTTTACCCATTAGATTTTACCTTTGTTTGTCCAACAGAAATTATCGCTTTCCAAGAAAGAATTAAAGATTTTGAAGCTAGAAACGTGCAAGTTGTTGGTTGCTCAATCGACAGTAAATTCTCTCACTGGGCTTGGTTAAATACACCAAAAGATAAAGGTGGTATTCAAGGTGTAGAATATCCATTAGTAGCAGATGTAAACAAAACTATCGCTACCAATTATGGTGTTTTAGCTGGTAAATATACTTACAACGATGAAGAGCAATTAGAGTGGATTGGCGATAATGGCGAAAGCGCAGTTGCTTACCGTGGTTTGTTCTTAATCGACAAAGAAGGTATCGTTCGTCACCAAGTGGTAAACGACATGCCTCTAGGTAGAAGCATTGATGAAGCATTGAGAATCATCGACGCGTTACAATTCTTCGAAGAAAAAGGTGAAGTTTGTCCGGCCAACTGGGAAAAAGGAAAAGACGGAATGAACGCAACCGCAGAAGGTGTGGCTAAATATTTAGGTTCGCACTAAGATTTTTGTGAAGTAAAACACAAAAAATATGTAATTTCGGCAGGTATGAAGAAACTTTTCTTTTTACCTGCCTTTTTTTTGCTCGCATTGGTAGGTTCAGCCCAAGAGTTGCCTGTAATGGAAGTGCCGCTAACGCAATATGCAAAAGACGACCGCTTTGATAAATACCAAATTACTCTAGCCTTATTTAGGGTTAAAGGTGACACTATTTGGTCGCTCGACTTTGAAGGCACCAAACCTAGCAAACCCATTAAAATTAAAACTGCCGGAAAACACCGTGAATATGCTTACGGAAACTTGTTTTTTAGTGGAAGTAAAAATAGCTATAATCCGGGTTATGTGAGTGTGCTTGTTGGCGACCCTTACAATAAAAATCCAAAATTATACGTAGATCATAATCAGAATTTCGACTTCTCGGATGATACTAGTTATAGACTTCCCTACTTTGATGAGCCTGCGCTTGAATTAGAATTAATTAATAGCGCCAATCCTGATGGCAGAATTAAAATACTGCTTTCGAGGAGTAGGGCACACGGACAAAAATATGAGTTTAGAAGGTATATGGACGAATATTACGCTATGGCTTACCCCGGAAGAGAGTTTATGGGTTACGAATTTTGTTACAGAGAACAGAGATATATTGCCCGATCAGGCATGGTAAAATTAGGGAGAGAGTCGTTTAAAATTGCCTTGTTAGATGTAAATGCAAACGGCATTTATAACGATGCAGAAACCGATAAAGTGCTTTTTGTAAACTTGGGAGATTCTATTTTAGATGCTACCAATCCACTTAATTTTGTTGTGTTTTCTAAACCTGGCAAACCAAATTATTTTGAAAAAAACGACAAGCTATACCAAATTGTAGAAGTAGACCCAGCGGGTAAGTTTGTAAAGATAAAAGAAAGTAAAGACGCAGTTGAGTTTAACAGAATCAAAATTGGCAAAAAAGTTCCTAAAGTAAAGCTCACTCCAGCCAAAGGAAATCCTTTTAAAATAAGTAAACTCCGTAGAAAAGAGATATACATTTACTTTGGAAATAGAAGCTCAAAAAACTTCCATTCAGACACACTTATCCTTAGACAAATTGCTCAGTTAAATCCCGAAAAACTGAAAGTAATCTGCGTTTTGTATGTTAACAAAAGCTATGAACTGCGCATTTTTAACAGCGATGCAGACCCAAATTATTACCTCGTTTATGGCACCAAAGAACTAAGCACCAAACTTGGTATTAATAGCTTACCACAATATTTATATTTAGGTAAACGCAGAAAAGTAAAGCAATACGGCCTGAACCCAAATGAATTTTTGCGCATGTATTTGGAGAAAAAGAAATAGGTTCAGCCCGAAAGATTGTTACCAGCTACCGCCAGCACCGCCGCCACCAAAGCTACCACCACCAAATCCGCCGAAGCCTCCTCCTCCACCGCCACCGCCGCTGAAGCCCCTGCTGCCAAAGGTTCCCATAAACGGTGATGGTCCGTGAAACACATTTCTGCCGCCTCTTCCGCCGCCTTTATTTGATAAAAAGAATATCAAAATTATAATAGCTATAACAATAATAGTACTTACTGAGCCGCCTTTGTGTTTTTTCTTTTTACCAAAATCTTCGTTCACAAACTCGCCCGAAGCTTTCTTTATAATTAAGGTAGTGGCCTGATCCAAACCTTCATAATAGGCTTGCTGCCTAAAACTTGGTTTAATAACCTCTTCGATAATTCGCCTAGAAAAAGCATCTGTAATACTTCCTTCCAAACCATAGCCGTTCTGAATTCTAATTTTTCTATCGCCAATGGCAATGTAGATTAACAGTCCGTTGTTTTTACCTGCCATCCCAATTTGCCAGGCTTCGGCAAGTCTATGACTGTAATCAAAATCATCGTCGCCCTCCAAACTTTGTTCAATTACTATAGCAATTTGCGTAGAAGTACTATCGCTGTATGCTTTTAGCTTTGCTTCTAGGGCTTGTGCCTGACCTGCATCTAAAATAGCTGCATAATCATTCACTAATTTAGGAGGGTTGGGCTTAGAAGGAATTTCTTTGGCCCAAAGAAACAAGCTCAGAAAATGGAAGATAAACAATAAAGCAATTCTATTTTTCATGTTTACCTCCAAAAGAAATGGTATCGCTTAGTTCGTTTTTATCCTGACTTAAATACGGGAAATAGGCTTTTAATTTTTCGCCTACTTGCTCAATGGCAAGAGATAAACCAAGGGCATATTCGTTCTTTTTAAAATGGCTCACCATAAGATCCTTTTCAGACTGCCAGAAGTTATCGCCTACTTTTTCATGAATGCCAGAATCTCCAATGATGGCCAATTTATGATCATCAAAAGCCACATAAATAAGCACGGCATTTTTTTGTGCGGTATTGTGCATGCCTAATTCAAAAAATACCTGCTTGGCTCTTTCAATTGGGTCTATTGTGGCATGCGCCTCTATATGCACCCTAATTTCTCCAGAGGTTTCTTTCTCTGCTAGTTGAATAGCCTCTACAATTTGGGCTTGGTCTTTCTCCGAAAAATGTTCTTCTGCCATGTTTTATAACATTAAAAAGGGTTGTTAGAAATTAACAACCCTTTAAAAAATCTATTTATTCAAAACTTACTTCCGGGGCTTTCTCTGCGCCTTTTTCGGCTTCGAAATATCCTTTCTTGTCGAAACCAAAAATACCAGCATACAGCACTTGAGGGAACTTGCGGATGTATGAGTTGTAGTCTTTAACTATGTCGTTAAACTTACCTCTTTCTACTGCTATTCTATTTTCTGTACCTTCTAATTGCGACTGTAATTCTAAAAAGTTTTGAGTAGCTTTTAACTGCGGATATTGTTCTGCTACTACCATCAATCTTCCTAAGGCCTGACTCAATTCTCCTTGCGAAGCTTGGAATTTTTGTAATTGCTCTGGACTTAATTTACTAGCATCTACCTTCATTTGAGTGGCACTTGCACGAGCATTGATAACATCTGTTAAGGTTTTTTGCTCAAAATTAGCAACTCCTTTTACTGTATTTACCAAGTTAGGAATCAAATCTAATCTACGCTGGTAAACATTCTCTACCTGAGCCCAAGCAGAACTAGTAGCTTCTTGTTTTGTTACCATGTTGTTGTAAGATCCACAGCCGTTAAATACTAATAATAACAACGCTGCTCCAATTACCAAAAGGATAATATTACTTCTTTTCATTTTAAAAAATGTTTGTTTGTAGTTGGCAAGTTACAAAAGATTATCCAAAATTCGTGTCACTGACAAAAAGTCTATGAAGAAGAGTCCATAGTCCATAGACCATGGTCCATAGTTTTTGATTTTAATTCATTGGGCGTTTTGTTCTTCTTTTTTTGCATGTATTCCTATTTTTAGTTTTCATGTAAACTATGGTCTATGGTCTATGGACTATGGTCCCAAAACTATCTTTTACTAAAAATGACGGTTGATAGCAGTTAATATTTTGCTGGCAGGAAGCTCTTCCATGCAAGAGGTTCCATCTAGGCAGGAGCCGCGGTAGAAGCACTTACATTCTTTGTTTGGAGATACAATTTCTCCTTTACCAAACAAATCAAACTCATGCGAATTAAAGATATTATTCATCAGCACAATTTTCTTTCCTAAGGCCAGAGTTATGTGCATTCCCATGGTAACTTGTGTAACCACTAAATGACATTGATCTACCAAATTAATAAATTCTGCTAGGCTAAAATAGCCCAAATAAGCAGCACCTGTTCTATCTCTTATTTCTTTGTTACGTTCATCCTCTGCTTCTCCACCAAGCAACAATACATAGGCATTTGGATTTTCTTGATGAATCAAATTTACCAACTCAACCCATTTATCTATAGACCATAAGCGGGTTGTCCACCTGCCACCACAGCCTGTGTTTAGACCAATTACTTTTTTCCCCTCAGGCAAATTCCATTTATAGCCTTTGTCGCTGTGGGTATCCATTAAATAAGGCTCGCCATTATGCTCAAAGCCACATATTTCGAATATTTCTTGGAGGTAACTTTTGGTATTAGCCTTACTTACATCGTCAAACATTCCGGTGCTAAACTTGTGCAAAGCCAAATCGTTTGCTGGCTGAATTTCATTATCTTTAAGCACATAGCCATATTTCTCTTTGGCATCTAGCACTTTTAATAAAGCACCTGCCTCCTTTTCTTTATCCAGGTTTATGGCAATATCCCAAGTTCCTTGCTGGGCATACAAAACAGAGTTCATATCCCATTTTAAAATCTCATCAATTTCCTTGGCAGGCAAAATATCTGGCGTCCAAGTAAGCCAAGTAATTTTGCAATTAGGATATAACTTTTTGTACTTAACTACCAAAGGAGTTGTTCTTATAACATCGCCAATGGCACCTAATTTAATAATCAAAATTCGCTTAGAAACAGGAGCATACGCCACACAATCTTCACAGTGATAACCATGTTGCTTATGCGGAGTACAAGGAATATGTCCTTTAAAATGTAAACAATCTGCTTTATAATGTTTGCTCATAAGTTTGTCCGTTTTTAACTCTGGCTGAACCAAAACTTGGCCCAGCAGCTATCATGGCAAACTTAGGAAAAATTAGGAATTAAAAATTACGAATTACGAATTTAGCTAAGAATTCTTCACTCTTTTAATACCTCAATCGTAACTCGTAATTATTCCCCCGTAATTCGTAATCCGTAATTCGTAATTATTACTTCATAATTTGTGCTGCGTGCTTCTTGGTATCTACTTTTTCGATAACTTTCTCGATAATTCCTTTTTCGTTGATGATAAAAGTAGTTCTTAAGATGCCCATGTATTTTTTGCCGTACATGCTTTTTTCGCCCCAAGTACCGTAGGCAATGGATACAGCATGGTCTTCATCGGCAAGCAACGAAAACGGAAGTTCGTATTTGGCTATAAACTTCTGGTGTTTGGTGGCGCCATCCGGACTAACACCCAAAATGGCGTAGCCATTGTTTAAGAATTGCTCGTAGTTATCTCTTAAATCGCAGGCCTCGGCGGTACAACCGGGAGTATCATCTTTTGGATAGAAATATAAAACCAACTTTTTGCCCTTAAAATCTTTCAATGAAACTGTTTCGCCTTTTTCATTTTTTGCCGAAAACGCAGGTGCTTTGTCGCCCGCTTGTAATGTAATTGCCATATAAAGTCTTTATTTTATATGAACCTAAAAACACCCAAATTGTTTTGAACAAACTCCCTACGGAATCATTTCAAACCAACGCTCTGTTTTGTTGCCTTTGTGATCTATTACTCGCACTAAAACTTTAAACACTCCCGCTTCAGATGAGTTATTATCTAAGCCATTACCTCCTGCCACCACTCCCCCTCTTTCTCTTTCTCTTTCTCTTTCACTTTCTCCTTCTCTTTCTCTCCCCATCACTCTTTCTCTTTCAATAAAATATACCTCATCAAACAAGTACGTTAATCGATCATTTTTAGCATCAAAATCTCCTAATATCCACCTGCCATTTAAAAACAAATCAAAAGATTTTATGCCCGAAAAGTCGTCTTTTATTTCAAAGTCCCAACGAAGTGTATCTGCAGAAACTTTTCCTTTTTTAGGCATCAGCCATTTCACCTGCGGTGCTACCGTATCTAACATAATCTTAAATAATCCAAAATTGCTCGCTTTGGTCTGAACCCAACCCTTTTTATACGTTCCACCAATGCTCGAAAATCCATTGTTGGGCGTTTTGGCGTAAGCGATGAGCAATTTATCTTCTAATGTCGGCGGCACATATTCAGCTTTTAGTGCCACATCAAATGCCGCATGTACCGGACTAGTATACGAATGAAACTGGTAGGTTAGAGAGAATGCATCTGCTGTTTTTGGGAATAAATTAAACGAATAACAAACGGTATCGTACAAGCTCTTTTCATCCATTGTGGCCACAAAACCATCCTTTTCTACCTTCATAACCTTGCCCGGAAACAACATTGGCTTGGATTCAATTTGTTTTTCATAAGCAAGCTTTTCAGCATCGGTTTGGTTCAGCCCAATTTTGTAGAGTATTTTTACGTAGGTTTTATTTTTATTTACATCGGCAGCTTCAAAAATTAGCTCGCCACTGCTGGCAGCTTGGGCAAAATTTACACGTCCTTTTTCGGCATCTGTTTGGTATGTGCTGAACCTATTTCCATCATCAACAAAACATTTTTGCACACGCATTTTTTCTAGTTTGTAATAGGGAAAATCTATGTGCGCATTGATGTATTTGGTTTCATCAAAGGCAAACTGATTGAGTTTATGGGTAAATTTATGGCTTTGGTTCAGCCAGAAACTAAAGCTGTACAAGCCTTTTGGGTCTTTGTTGTTGTGAATATAATCTACGGCATCTATGCCAAAACCATAAGTATCTGGGTCGAGCAGAAGCGTATCTTTTAGTTGTAAAAATCCGTTTTGCCAACTGGCAGTTTTGTTGGTAAACGCCAGCTGTTTTTTGAGTAATAAGCCTTCGCGCACAAACTTGTACACGTATATTTTATTTATCTCGGGCAACAATGAGTCTATGGGCAATATCCCAAATAAAGCGGGATTGAGAATTTTTTCTGTGCGTGAGTCTCTTATTTCAAAGTGCAGGTGCGGACCAGAACTGGTGCCGCTGTTGCCGCTTAGGCCAATGGTATCACCTTTTTTTACGCGCAAAAAAGGCTTCATAAAAATCTTATCAAACTCAAAGATTTGATTGATGTATTGGTAATCGTGAATCCATTGCGCAATGGCTCCGTAGTATGAATCTAAATGTGCATATACCGTTGAGTAACCGTTTGCGTGCTCTATGTACAAAGCTTTGCCATAAGCGCCGCGCGCTACTTTTATTCTGCTAACATAGCCATCTGCCGCGGCGTAAACGGGTAATCCAATTTTGCCATTGGTACGCAAATCTATGCCGCTATGAAAATGATTTTCGCGCATTACGCCAAATGGAGAAACGTAATTGGGCAGCGAATCCAT
>JAKRSG010000152.1 GCA_022402405.1 Bacteroidia bacterium
AATATTAAAATTTTATGAGTCGTCAATTATTACAATTAATCGGCAATGCAATCCCCAATGATCACAGTAAGCAGGTAACTTCAAGCTATTATATTCGTCAAATATCCTCAGACAATGAAATCAAGGTTTTAGATTTAGGCTGTGGTAATGGAAAATCTTTAGAATCTTTTCTATCACAAAACAAAAGCACTAACTGGTTTGGATTAGATATTACTGACTCTCCCGAAGTTCGTTCACGAAATATAAATGATTCCAAATTTTATACATTTGATGGAGTTAATATTCCTTTTGAGGATAACACATTTGATATTATTTATTCTAACCAAGTGTTTGAACATGTCAGGTATCCACAAGAACTATTGTTGGAGGTTTATAGGGTTTTAAAAAAAGATGGTTCTTTTATTGGGTCTACTTCTTATTTAGAACCGTTTCACTCCTTTAGTTACTGGAACTATACACCTTATGGATTCATGACTCTATTAAATAATGCAAATATGAGATTAGAAGAAATTCGTCCTAGTATTGATGCTTTATCACTCATTATTTCATGTATGTTTGGAATACCAAAGTTTACTCATAAATGGTGGTCAAAAGACTCTCCAATTAACCAAATAATAGAGATCTTTGGAAGATTAAAAAAACTAAATAAGTCTAGAGTTAATGCTATTAAATTGATGTTCTGTGGGCAATTTTGCTTTCTCGCTAAAAAAGAAATAATCAAATGACTAAAGTGCCTATAGTTCTTATTGTCTATAACCGATTAAAACAAACTCAAATAGTAGTTTCTCGGATTTTAGAATCAAATCCATCGCAAGTTTTTTTAATTGCTGACGCTCCTAAAAAAGATAAAGATGATGATCATGCTAAATGTCAAGCAGTCCTTGAGTTTCTGGAGAGAACGAATTGGAATTGTCAAGTATTTAAAAATTATGCACAAACTAACTTAGGATGCAAAAAAAGAATATCTACAGGTCTAGACTGGGTATTAAGTCAGGTGGAATCAGCGATCATTCTTGAGGATGATTGCTTACCCGATCGCTCTTTCTTTCCATTTTGTGAAGAGTTATTGGAGAAATATCGAGATGATCAGCGTATTTTTGCCATATCAGGTGATAATTTTCAAGATGGCAAACAGCGCACTGATTATAGTTATTATTATTCTCTCTATAGCCATTGTTGGGGTTGGGCGACATGGCGGAGAGCTTGGCAACACTATGACGTAGAGATGAAATTATGGGAAGCTATTCGCAATGGAGATTGGTTAGATGATGTTTTGCAAAATAAAGCAGCCGTAAAATATTGGAAACATAAATTTCAGCAAACTTATACAGGTAAATTTGATACATGGGACTATCAATGGACTTTAAGCTGTTGGGCGCAAAGTGGGCTAACTATTTTGCCAAATCGAAACTTAGTTTCTAATATTGGGTTTGATTGTGCATCAAGTACACATACAAAAAGCAAAAATAGTCCTCTTGCAAATATGCCCACGGAAACTATGCAGTTTCCTCTGAAACATCCCCCCTTTATAATTCGTGATCGCCAAGCTGACGACTATACCTATAAGAAACTATTTAGTTTTTGGTCACGAGTTAATCATAAGCTAAGAGAATATTTATAGTTAGAAATTTGATTATGTATATATGCCCAGCCTGCAAATCCACTCAACACAATCATCTTTATGCCATCGATCAAGGCAAGCTGCTAACCTGCCAGAATTGTCAATTAATATTTTATGTGCCACGTCCTACTCCCGAAGAATTAGCCGACTTTTATAATCAACAATCCTATCGCCAAGACTATGCTGAAAGCGTAATGTCCAGTCAGGATTTTGCAGTAAATAGATATCAAGAATTAAAGAAAATAGTTTCTAAGTATAAACCTGATTTATTTAGTAGATCGCATAAGACATTTCTTGATGTTGGGTGCGGTTTAGGCGATTTACTGCAACTTGCGATCGCAGATCAATGGCAGGTAAATGGAACTGAAATTTCTCCCGAAGCTGCTCTGCAAGCAAATATAAATATTCGCGATCGCATCCTAGTCGGAGATATTCTATCTCTGGATTTACCAGAACAATATTTTGATTTAATTACGATTTACCACGTCATTGAGCATTTAATAGATCCTATTAATGTCTTAAATAAAATACAAAAATTACTAAAGCCTAATGGGGTATTATTTATTGAAACTCCAAATTCAGATAGTTTAGGCGCAAAGATTAGAGGTAAAAACTGGTCAAATATTATTCCTCCTGAACATATTAATTACTATGTTTCTCAATCACTCTCTAACAGCTTAAAAATTGCTGGATTTGATACATTCAA
>JAKRSG010000153.1 GCA_022402405.1 Bacteroidia bacterium
TCTTCAATAATATTTCCTGTGTTACCAACACCTGTTGAATTAGCAAAAATTCTAAAGTAATATGGAGATAAGCCATTTAAATCAACCTGAGTTACCACAGAATCTTTAGAATAAACATATAAGCTACCCAAGCAAACATTTGGAGGGGTAAATCCATTAGAATTGAACCCCCAATTGTACGACCAAAGTCTACCCTTTTTTACTGAGGTATTGCTCGTTCCGGTTGCTACTGTAACATCATAATATTTCAAGAAAATCTCATTTGTGTTTGCAGTTGAACTACTTGTATTAAATTCAATGTAATAATCACCATTAAATCTAGTTGCTGCATTGGCATTTAAATCTAATGTAATTGGACGATAACCATTTGTGTTACCAGTTAATGTACGTGGACCAATATTCGCCTCAGACCAACTAGAAATATATCCATTTCCCGATGTAGGAATAGCAGTTGGACCAGCAACTACTGTACCATCAGGTCTTTTGATTCTGTAGAAAACATTTTGGCTTGAATTTTCTTTTTGAAACCCAACCAATATTTTTTCAGTTGTATAATCTGCAATATGAATAAAAAGTCGGTCGTTTACACTTGTAGCTGTCCAACCAGCAAATGTTGAAGCAAATCCTCCTTGACTAGATCTATTAATCTGTAACTCCACATTATTAGCGGAACTAGTTGGTGTCATTTCCTTCGTTCCCTCAGCAAATAGAGAAGAACTTAAAGCAAACATCCAAACTACCAACACATTTTTAAATAACACCTTCATAATAAGTTTTCTTATATTCATATTTTTTTCCAAAACTACCTTTTTACTTCAACGTACTTTTAATTTTTCCTCCAGAAGAAATGTTGATTTCTTCCTGACTTCCATTAAAATATACAAACATTTTTTGATGTACATTTTGTAAAGTAAGTTTGGCTGTATGAGAAACGCCAGGTTGTAAAAAGGCTTTGTAAAAAACTTCTGCATTTTCGCCTTGAATTAATAATAAACCAGATTTACTTGGAGTAATTTCCACCACCATTTCATTGATAGTTTCCCATTTAAAATTGTCAGATACTTTTAAGTCTCTAGTTTTTGCTGCTTTTTCTGGCTGAACCGATTTAGGCTCAGTTGGCACTAGGTCCTTTTTACATGAACTCAATCCAAAGGAAAATAAAACCACGAGGATGAATAATTTTTGGATGTTGATGATACTTTTCATTGTTTGTTTGAAATAATTTGATCTTTATTCATAATTGACAAATGACAAACCAAACTAGATTATTATAAAATAAAATTTTTCAGACACTATAAATGAAGCACATATGCCAAAAAAAAGCACAAACTAGTATATTTTTAACTTACTAAAAATACTCCCAAAATGAAACTATTTGCACAATTTGGGACAGAGCAAAAAAAATCCCGCACATGAAATGTGCAGGATTTAAAAGTCGTATTAGTTTAGTAAATTACTTTACTGATTGAACAATAGCTTCGAATGTTTCAGGATGGTTCATGGCCATATCGGCAAGTACCTTACGGTTTAAACCTAAACCTTTTTTATGAACTAAGTTCATAAATTGGCTGTAGCTATAACCGTGTAAACGAGCACCTGCATTGATACGTACGATCCATAAGCTGCGGAAATTGCGCTTTTTGGTTTTACGATCTCTGTAAGCATACCCTAAACCTTTGTCGATGGTATGTTTAGCAATTGTTAGAACATTTTTTCTTTTACCCCAATAGCCTTTGGCTAGTTTTAGGAGTTTTTTTCTGCGAGCTCTACTCGCTACGGAATTGACTGAACGTGGCATAATTTGTTGTTTTTTGAACCTGAGCGCCTCGCATTTAGCGAGATCTTTTGGGCTTTGGTTCGGGTTAAACGATATTGAAAACCAGGAGTTTTAGGCCTTCCTATCTGGGCCGCTGATTACAGCTTCGTTTGGGTTATTTACCTATTCCCAAAAGGTTTTTAACTAAGCCCATATCAGCTTCGCTAACGGTTGTCATTTTTGTTAAACCGCGCTTTTGCTTTGTGGTTTTCTTAGTTAAGATGTGATTTTTGTAAGCTTGAGCCCTTTTAATTTTACCACTAGGTGTAACTTTAAAACGTTTTTTGGCTGAGCTGTTTGTTTTTACTTTAGGCATTTCCTAAATTCTCCTTATTTGTGTTTACTAGTACGACTTTTTTATCTTAAATTATTTTGCTTTCCCTTTTGGGTTCAAAATAAGAAACATTTTCTTACCTTCTAATTTCGGCAATTGTTCTACTTTGGCAATTTCTGTTAACCTTTGAGCTAACTGAAGTAATAATACCTCTCCTCGCTCCTTATAAACAATT
>JAKRSG010000154.1 GCA_022402405.1 Bacteroidia bacterium
ATTTAAATGCCTTTGCATGCGTTGGTCGTAATTTAAATCGTTACTTACGCAGGCTATGATTCTTTTCTTTTTACCCAATTGAATTCTTGTTGTGTATTGAGCTGCAATATACCTTTATCTAAAAAAATTCTGCAAGCAATGGCTAAATCTTCGTCTCTATAATTCTTAAGTTTTTTACTTAGTTCTTTCATACTAATCCCCTCGCTCCAATCTAACTTTTCTAGTTGTTGCAGCAATGTTTTTAGCTTGGTGTCCGACCAATATTTACCTGATTTCTCCTTACAAACGTCGCATGTGCCGCAGTCTAACACATTTAGCTCATCAAAATATTTTAGCAAAACCCTACTCCTGCATAAGGTTTTATTCTCTGCATACTCAATCATGGCCTCTAGTTTATCTTCTTCCATTTTCTTTCTGAACCGAATAATTTCACTAGAAACAGGCAGGTAATTGGCATCTAATCGCGGACCTAATAAACTTAAACTAGCTTCATTGTTGGCTGGTGTATATTCTATAACTACGAGTTCATGCAGTTTAAGTAAATACTCTTTTAAGCTATTTTCAGAAACATTGAGTTGAATGGCTAATTGTTTCTCACTAACAGAAACATAATAATCAAAAATACCACCATAACTTCTAAGCAAAAGTTGAATTAAATCTGAATACAAGGCTTGATTATTTTGAAAATGAAATAGTTCATTTCCTTTAATCAAAAACTTCACTTTACTAGGTTGGTTAACGGCTTCATTGGTTCGAACCAATTCTAATAGTGATAATAGCTTTAAGGAATTAAATACTGTTACGGCATTCAATTTTACATACGAAGAAAACTCCTGAATATTAAATGGCATGGGTTCAGCCATAGCCTCTCCTATGGCTATTTTGTAATAGCTGCCCAATGACTGATACACTTTTTTGAGCGTTTCTGCATCTGGAAATTGCTTTGCCAAGCGGGCGCGCATGATGTGTGCATCGGCCGTTTGGTAAAGCAACAAACAATAAGCAGATTCACCATTTCGTCCGGCACGACCAGCCTCTTGGTAATACGCCTCCAAACAATCTGGCATTTGATAATGAATAACCAACCTGCAATCGGGCTTATCAATGCCCATTCCAAATGCATTGGTACAAACCATAATTCGGGTTCTGTTTTCTATCCAGTCATCCTGACGCTTTTGCCTAAGCTCCGCCTCCAATCCAGCATGGTAAAAAGAGGCATTTACCTTGTTCTGAACCAAAAACTCAGCAATCTCCTCCGCTAATTTCCTATTCCTAACATACACCAATCCGCTTCCCTTAGATGATTGAAAAGAATGAAGCATTTTCTCCAGTTTATTCTCGTGATACCTCACAATATAATGAAGATTACTTCTTTCAAAACTCTTTCTAAAGGCCAATTTAGTTTTGAACCCAAGCTGATTCTGAATATCATCCACTACCGCTGCCGTGGCAGAAGCAGTTAAGGCCAACACAGGAACCTTAGGAAGCAGTTCGCGTATTTCTTTTATCTTTCTGTATTCGGGTCTAAAATCGTAGCCCCACTGACTAATACAATGCGCTTCGTCTATTGCCAGTAGGCAAACATTCATTTGGGTAATCTGACTTTTAAGCAAATCAGAAGCTAATCGTTCAGGCGATAAGTATAAAAATTTCACACCGCCATGCACACAATTATTGAGGATAAGCTGAATATCGGGTTGGCTCAAACCGGAATAAATAGCATGAGCGGCAATTCCTTTGCTTTGAAGATTTGCCACTTGGTCTTTCATTAGCGCAATAAGCGGCGAAACCACCAAACAAATTCCATCCATAGCCAAAGCTGGCACCTGAAAACAAATAGATTTTCCACCACCAGTAGGCAATAATGCCAAAGTATCTTTCTGAGCCAAGGCAGATTCAACAATATCTTGCTGCAAAGGCCTAAACTCGCTGTAACCCCAATAGGTTTCTAAAACTTTGTGTATGGTTGTCAACTTAATCTATGATTACCCCATCTTTTATTAATAATTGCCTATCGCTTTTGGATGCTAGGTTTTGGTTATGGGTAACAATAACAAAGGTCTGACCCAAATCTTGTCTCAATTTAAAAAAGAGTTGATGTAAGTCCTCTGCCGATTTAGAGTCTAAGTTGCCACTAGGTTCATCTGCTAAAATAACAGAAGGTTTGTTCATTAAGGCTCTGGCCACGGCAACTCTTTGTTGTTCTCCTCCACTTAATGCACCGGGTTTATGGTTTTTTCTAGCCGAAATACCTAAATAATCTAATAACTCAT
>JAKRSG010000155.1 GCA_022402405.1 Bacteroidia bacterium
GTGTGTTTCATGATATTATTTTTTTAAATGAAAATCGAAATTATAATAAGTTTTTAAGAAATGCAAATGCATAAATTAAATTAAGAAAAAATTAAGATTAGCAAGTTTAGTATTTCATTTTCTGTTGTTTAGTCCTTCAACAATCGATATTTCTTGCAGCTGGTATCCTACGCTAAAGCTTCGGTTAACAAAGGCCTCTGGCTTCTAGCTTTTTGTTCCTTCAACATTCGAAATTCAGTGTTGGGCATTCTTTGCAGCTGGTATCCTACGCTAAAGCTTCGGTTAACAAAGGCCTCTGGCTTATAGCAGCTGGCTTTTTTTTAAGGCACTTCGAAATTCAACATTCAGCGTTCAGCGTTCGGTGTTCGACATTTTTTTAATTTCCCATTTTTTTAGGGGCGTTAGCCCTGATATCTCAGTAGCTAAACGGAACACCGCCTGCATTCAAAAGGGGCGTTAGCCCTGAAATCTATTTGTTGCGCATATTGATTTCTTCAATGATAAATTTGAGTGTTAAAAGATGTCAGGGCTAGCGCCCCTCTTGGTAATTTTGATGTGTATTTGATGCTACTGAGATATCAGGGCTAACGCCCCTTATTTTAGAAACAGTTTGGTTCAACCCCTTGCCAAACCAAAAAACCTCCAAACCACCAAACCACCAAACCTCCAAACCACCAAACCTCCAAACCACCAAACCTCCAAACAATTAAACGCATAATCGCATAAACGATTAAACTCATAAACCTTAAACAAAAATTCTCCCAATACCACAAAACCCCTTTTCGAATTTCGAATTTAGAATTTCGAATTTAGAATTTCGGATTTTAAGTTTAGTATTTACTTTTTCCCTTACATTTGCACTCCGATGATAAAAGAAGTAAAACCAGATTTATCTCTCAATACCAGTAAGAAAGAGCAAGTGGAGGAGATGTTTAACAGCATAGCTCCCAAATACGATTTTTTAAATCGCTTTTTGTCGCTAGGAATTGATAAAATATGGCGCAAAAAAGCCATTGCCTACCTTAAGCCATTGCAACCTAAAGTAATGTTGGATGTTGCCACAGGTACCGGTGATTTAGCCTTGGAGGCCATGAAGTTAAATCCAGAACAAATCATTGGTTTAGACATTGCCGAACAAATGCTAGCTTTTGGAAGGGTGAAAATTGATAAAAAAGGTTGGTCGAGCAAGATTCAAATGATGCAGGGCGATAGCGAAAACCTGCCCTTTGAAGACAATAAGTTTGATGCCATTACCGTTGCTTTTGGTGTGCGTAACTTCCAAAATTTAAGCAAAGGGTTAAAGGAAATGAACCGAGTATTAAAACCCGGTGGTAGGTTGGTAGTATTGGAGTTTTCTAAACCGGCATCTTTTCCCTACAAACAAGTTTATAATTTCTACTTTACTTATATTTTACCCGTGATGGGTAATTTATTAAGCAATAGCAAAAATGCCTATACCTACCTGCCCGAAAGTGTGAAACACTTTCCAGAAGGAGAGGCCTTTGCGGGTTTTTTAAACGAGGCAGGATTTAAAAATACGATTGTTGAACCTTTAACTTTTGGCACTTGCTCGCTCTATATAGCCGACAAATAATTTTAGTGCTTTTATGCACCCTAGCTGGCCTGCATGTTTGGGCTCAGCCAAATTTGGAGCAGTACGATCTAAAGCGATTGCACTTTGGGTTTACGCTTGCCACCAACTCGGGCAGAATGTTGATGGAAATGAAACCGAATTTCCCTTCTGATACCTTGATGAATGTGTCGGTTAAAAACTTCCCAGGTATTGGCTTAGGTGCCATCACTAATTTGCGAATTAGCGATTATTGGGACCTTCGTTTAATGGCACCCGTGATTTCTTTTGTGCAACGAAATTTGGTGTATGATTTTCCAACCGGACAAAAAGAGGTAAAAATAGAATCTGCCTATTGCGATGCCAGTTTATTGCTAAAATACAAATCTATGCGCCGCAAAAATATGCGCGTTTACGTTATTGGCGGTGGAAGAATTAGTTACGACTTTGCATCAACCATTAGTAAAAACAGAGGTTTGCAGAATCCAGTGGTGTCGTTGGTGCCCATGACAACCGGCTGGGAAGCAGGATTTGGTTTCGATTTTTATTTTGAATACTTTAAGTTCTCTCCCGAGTTAAAAGTGTGCAATACGTTTGGCAATGCCATGTTTAGAGATAACTATATTTTCACCGATTATATTCATTATCTATCGCCGCAACTCATTCAATTTTCTTTACATTTTGAGTAATTTGGTTCAGACCAACCCATGAATTTTACCTTACATAAAACAGATACACAAACCAAGGCAAGAGCAGGAACTTTGCTAACCGGAAGGGGCGAAATTGAAACACCTATTTTTATGCCTGTGGGCACACAAGGTTCGGTAAAATCTGTATCTCAGCAAGATTTAGATAAAGAAATAAAGGCCCAAATAATTTTGGCAAATACCTACCATATTTTTTTACGTCCGGGTTTAGAGGTTATAAACAAGGCAGGTGGTATCCATAAATTTATCAATTGGGATAAGCCAATGCTTACAGATAGCGGCGGTTACCAGGTTTTTAGCCTAAGCGAAATTCGTAAAATTAAAGAAGAAGGAGTTTCGTTTCGATCCCATTTAGATGGCTCCAAAATATTCTTCTCACCCGAAATTGCCACCGATATTCAACGCACTATTGGGGCAGATATTTTTATGGCGTTTGATGAATGTCCGCCTTACCCATGCGAGTACAAATATGCTAAAGACTCTATGAATTTAACCCATAGATGGCTGCAAAGATGTATTACCAGATTCAACGAAACAGAGCCACTATATGGGGTAGAGCAGAATTTGTTTCCCATAGTACAAGGGTCGGTTTTTAAAGATTTGCGCATAGATTCTGCCAAATTTATTGCCGACCAAAACATGAACGGAAACGCCATTGGCGGCTTAAGCGTGGGTGAGCCAGCCGAACAGATGTACGAAATGACCGAATTGGTTTGCGAACACTTGCCTGCAGATAAGCCTAGATATTTGATGGGAGTAGGTACTCCAGAGAATTTGTTAGAGTGTATATCGCTTGGTATTGATATGTTTGATTGTGTTATGCCAACCAGAAATGCTCGTCATGGTTTGCTTTTTACCTCAGAGGGAATCATAAATATTAAGAATGAAAAGTGGAAGTTTGATTACTCGGCAATCGACGAAAAGTTTTCGCCAGATTATTCGAAGGCCTATTTAAAACACCTCATCAAATGTAATGAAATGTTGGGCGCCACCATCGCTAGCAAACAGAATTTGAGCTTTTATCTTTGGCTCGTAAAAGAAGCTAGAAAACATATTTTAGAGGGTGATTTCCTAGCTTGGAAAAAAAGTATTTTACCCATTATCACACGTAAATTGTAAGAATTTAATTAGGTTCGAACCGAAAAATGTGGGATAAATTAGGCATAGGAATTATAGATAGGTACATTATTAAAAAGTACCTTCAATCGTTTTTTTACTCGGTATTGCTCTTTACGTTTATAGCTATTTTTATAGATATAAGCGAGAAAATGGATGATTTTATCAAGCGAAAGCCACCATTATCTGTCCTTATTTTTGATTATTATATTTGGTTCATACCGTATTTTATGGGTATGTTTAGCTCTGTGTTTATATTCCTTTCTACCTTGTTTTTTAACAGTAAATTGGCTCAAAACACCGAGATTATTGCCATATTAAACAGCGGATTAAACTATAGAAGATTTTTAAAACCTTACCTCATTGGTGCTAGCCTATTGTTTGTTTTGTTTTTGTTTTTAAATACGCAATTCCTGCCTATTTGTGATAAATACAGATTAGATTTTGAAGAAAACTGGATACGCGAAACCAAACAAACTCAGAACAATAATATATTTAACATGCTCAACGATTCCAATTTAATTCACATGGAATCTTTTAATTATATTGATAGCAGTGGATATAATTTTAACCTCGAAAGTTTTTCTAATGGTAGGCTGATCCAAAGAACCTTTGCCAACAGATTGTTGTGGAATAGAAGCAAACAATGTTGGACACTAGAAGGATATACGCAACGTATATTTGTAGGGAACAGGGAATACATTCTTAAAGGTCAGAAAAAGGATACCATCTTAAGTTTAAAACCAGACGAGTTTTTTGAGAAAACGAAGGTGGTGAGCAGCATGACAAACCCCGAATTAAACAGTTATATCCGAAAAGAAACGGATAAGGGAAATCCAAAGGTAAATGTGTTTAAAGTTGAGTTGTATAAACGTACCGTAATTCCTATTGCATTTTTTGTGTTAACGATTTTAGCTGTTGCCGTTTCTAGCAGAAAGAGTAGAGGCGGAGTGGGTGTTCATTTAGGCATTGGTATAGGTTTAACATTTACCTATTTATTGCTCATACAAATCTTTAACACCGCCGGAAATACTGGAGTTTTAACCCCTTGGGTTGCGGTTTGGATTCCGCCCATTTTGTTCTTTTTTATTGCCATGTATCTCTTAAAAAAGGCGCCGAAATAAATGGGAAGTAAAACAGAAATAAACAAGTATTTACTTTTACATTTTATTATTTTGCTGTGGGGATTTACTCCCGTTCTTGGCAAGCTAATTACCCTACAAGCGCTCGATTTGGTGTTTTGGAGATTAACGTTTTCGCTCATTAGTTTGTATGCTTATCTAAGATACAAAGGCGTTTCTTTAACTATAAGTTTAAAAGACCTCGGACATTTACTCGGTTGGGGAGCAGTGGTTGGCCTGCATTGGTATTTCTTTTATCATGCCATTAAAGTTTCCAATGTTTCTATTGCACTTGCTGGATTTAGCACCATAACATTATTTGCAAGCGTATTGCAGCCCATAATGTTAGGTAAAAAGTTTTTTTGGGGAGATGCCTTATACGGTGTAATTATTGTGATTGGCTTGTTGGTTATCCTTCAATTTGAAAAGTTTTACGCAGCCGGAATATTGTTTGGAGTTTTAGCCGCCGTAACAGCCGCCATGTTTGGAATTTATAATGGTAAGCTGATCCAAAAACACGAGGCAGGTAAGATTACATTTTACGAATTTTTAGGAGCACTCATTACCATAAGTGTTTTTCAGGCAATTGTGGGAGAATTGGGAAATATTAAGTTTCCGCAGCAATCAGACTTAGTCTATCTGCTTATCTTAAGCGTTTTCTGTACCACTTTAGCTTTTACCTTAAGTGTAGAAATCCTAAAGAAAATAGATCCCTTAACCGTAATAATAACCAATAATCTTGAACCCATTTACGGAGTAGTATTTTCGCTCATTCTTTTTGGCGAAAGCGAAATGATGAGCGGCGGCTTTTACGCCGGCGCCTCTGTTTTGTTAATAGCAGTATTTACTTACCCATTCTTTAAACGAAAATTTTCTTGATAGAATTATGAACTACGGAAAACGAATTACGAATTACGGAATACGGATTACTGCTGTCCGAGATAATGTCTGAGATTCTTCGCTGACGCTCAGAATGAACTGTTACTCGCTTGTTTTAAAAGGCATGGGGCTTAGAGGCAGCGAAGCTGCCTCCAAGCCCCATGCCTTTTAGCTATAAAATGTTGTCATCCAGAGCGTAACGAAGTGGAGCGAAGGATCTTCATTCTTGTAGTAGGATTTTACCGGAAAGCAGTGATTACGGATTACGAGTTGTGAATTACGGATTATCAATTGATGGATTTTTTGCTTAATTTTTTTACAAAATCCTAATTGCTTGATTTAATTTACATTCACTAGTTTTTGTATTGCTGTATTTTGAATATTAGTATGTTTATTTGAGGATATACTAGCTTTATGAAAACAGAAAATTTGATTCAAGATAAAAGTTTTGACTTTGCCATAAAAGTTGTGAGTGCCTATAAATATTTAGTTTTCGAGCAAAAAGAATTTGTGATGTCTAAGCAGTTGTTGCGCAGCGGTACGGCTATTGGGGCGAATTTAGAAGAAGCAATTGGTGGTCAATCAAAAGCTAATTTTTTTGCTAAAATATCTATTTTCTATAAAGAGGCAAGAGAAACTATTTATTGGTTAAAATTACTTTATGCCATAGAGTATTTTACTAACAACGACGCCAAAAGTTTATTATTGGATGCGGAGGAAATTTGTAGGATTTTAGGTAAAATTCAAATTACGATGAAACAATCACTTGCTAAGTAAATTAATTACAAAATACCATATTCTTTTGCTTTCATTTCTAATTGTCGATAAGTAGTAGTTAATTCGTAATTTCTAATTCGTAATCCGTAATTTGTAATTCGTAATTAAATAAAATGGCTAAAAAGGCAGACGGTTCAGAAACACCACTCATGAAGCAATACTTGGATATTAAAGGAAAATATCCGGGTGCTATATTGCTTTTTAGGGTGGGCGATTTTTATGAAACTTTTGGGGAAGACGCTGTTAAAACAGCTCAAATTCTTGGAATTGTGCTAACCAAAAGAGCCAACGGCGCTGCCTCACACATAGAATTGGCGGGTTTTCCGCATCATTCTTTGGATACCTATCTCCCTAAATTAGTAAGAGCGGGTCAGCGTGTAGCTATATGCGACCAATTAGAAGACCCTAAGTTAACCAAGAAAATTGTTAAGCGTGGTGTTACAGAATTGATAACTCCTGGAGTTAGTTACAACGATAAAATTTTAGATAATAGAAGCAATAACTATTTAGCAGCGGTATTTTTGCAAGATGAGAAGGGTGGGATTGCATTTTTAGATATTTCTACGGGAGAGTTCATGGTTACGGAAGGTCCGATTGCCTACCTAGACAAATTGCTCCAGAGTTTTAAACCATCCGAAACACTTGTATCTAAAAAGCAATTGCCACAGTTTAAGCAGCTGTTTGGCGAAAAGCTCTATACCTATAGCCTCGATGAATGGAATTTTCAATACACTTTTGCAAACGATAAATTACTTGCCCATTTCCAAACACAATCGTTAAAAGGGTTTGGTATTCAAGATTTGCAATTAGGTATTATTAGTGCTGGTGTTTGTTTGCATTATTTAAGCGAAACCCATCATCATCAGGTAGGACATATCCTTAGTATTTCGCGTATTAATGAAGAGAAATACGTATGGCTAGATAGGTTTACCATTCGTAATTTGGAATTGCTGTATTCAAGCAATGAAAACGGGGTTCCGCTTATTCAGGTTTTGGATCAGACCGTAACCCCCATGGGAGCCCGTTTATTAAAACGATGGTTGGTAATGCCGCTCAAAGATTTGGTGTTAATACAGGAGCGATTAACTGTTGTAGAGCAGGCCAAACAACAAAAACCATTGCGCAAAAAAATGCGCGAAACGCTTGCTCAAGTGGGCGATTTGGAGCGACTGATATCCAAATTAGCCATGCGAAGAATTGGTCCGAGAGAACTAATGCAACTCAACAGATCTCTGAAGTTAATGCCACAAATTCAGCAATTGCTTACCGATTCTAATCACCCTACAATGGATAGCTTGGCAAAGCAAATTCATTTGTGCCATTGGGTGGTAGAAAAGTTGGATGCTACTTTAAATCCAGAGCCGCCAGTATTAGCCAATAAAGGTAATGTAATAAAAGAAGGGGTGAACCCCGAACTAGATGAGTTAAGAAAAATTGCCTTTGGAGGAAAGGATTATTTGCTTCAATTGCAAAAGAAAGAGCAAGAAAGAACGGGCATTCCAAGCTTAAAAATTGCCTACAATAATGTGTTTGGATATTACCTCGAAGTAACTCATGTGCATAAAGATAAGGTGCCTGCAGATTGGATGCGAAAGCAAACCTTAACCAATGCAGAGCGCTACATAACAGAGGAATTAAAGAAATATGAAGACCAGATTTTAGGTGCCGAAGAAAAGATTTCTGCCATTGAAGAAAGTTTATATAATGAGTTAGTTACCTCCTTGGCAGATCAAATAACACCTATTCAAAGTAATGCGCAGCTTATTGGAAAAATAGACTGTTTGTTCTCCTTTGCGCAGCTTGCCGAAACTAATAATTATTGTAAGCCTCAACTCGAAATGGGGTTTGAACTCAAACTTAAAGATGCTCGTCACCCGGTTATTGAAAAGCAATTGCCTTTGGGAGAGCCATACATTTCTAACGATGTGTTTTTGGATAAAGATACGCAGCAAATCATCATTCTTACAGGTCCGAATATGAGTGGTAAATCTGCTATTTTGAGGCAAACAGCTCTTTGTGTATTAATGGCACAAATGGGTTGTTTTGTGCCGGCCAAAGAAGCATTTATAGGAATAGTAGATAAGATTTTTACGCGAGTAGGAGCCAGCGATAATTTATCGAGTGGCGAGAGTACGTTTATGGTAGAAATGACCGAAACAGCCAGTATTCTCAACAACCTTTCGCCTAATAGCTTAATTTTATTAGACGAAATTGGAAGAGGTACTTCCACCTATGATGGTATTTCTTTGGCTTGGGCCATAACCGAGTATTTAAATCAGCACCCTTATAAACCTAAAACCTTATTTGCTACCCATTACCACGAATTAAATGAGTTGGAACAAGAGGGTAATGGTATAAAAAACTTTCATGTAAATGTGAAAGAACAAGATAATAAAGTTATATTTTTAAGAAAGTTAAAGCCAGGAGGAAGCGAACATAGTTTTGGTATACATGTGGCACGCATGGCTGGGATTCCAAAAACTGTGTTAACTAGGTCTGATGTACTTTTAAAAGAGCTTGAAAAAGGAAGAGAGCAAATGAATGGGAAAGAAATAGGAAAAGTTAAAGCTAATGCTATTCAGTTAAGCATGTTTCAGCTAAACGATCCAGTGCTTATAGCGATAAAAGAGCAGCTCGAATATTTAGATTTAAATACACTTTCGCCCATTGAAGCCCTCCTTAAACTTAACGAATTAAAGAAGCTTTTTGAGCAATAATAGCTATTCTTTTTTAGCAATAATAACACACATATAACTGATATAATCAGATTTTGCCGTGCCTTTGGCAAAGCCAATTCCTATATCTGTTAAGTCTTCATTAAACTCGCCAATTCCCAATAAATGCTTGCGGTGACCCAAAGATGGAACACCTTTATCTATGAGCAGTAAATTAATAGATTGAATGGCATTTTCTTTACCCGCTGCAATCGACTCAAAGTAATTGCTACTTTTGGGTTTTATCCATTCCTCTGGCAGCGTATATCCCGCCTGATGAATTAATATATTAATACCCTTTCCTTCTTTGTTGGTATGCGAAAAATAATTTTTCCTCGACATATCCAAGGCTTTTTGCTCGGCCACTTTTGCCAAGGTATCGTTCCATCTCAAAATCTGTTTAGAAATTTTAGTCCCCCTTAAAAACGGCAACTCCTTTTCATAATCTTTCGGGCTGAACCTAATTTTTTGCAAATATTCAAAAGCTAATTTTGCTTCTTGCTTGTTTATAAGGTTTAAATCGTTGGAAAGCGGCTTAGAAAAAATAAAAATGCTAAGAATAATACTGAGAATTTTCATAAATATTGTTTTTTTGATAACGCCAAAGCAGGATTTTTTGTTGCAAAAAGAATAGAAATTGGCAGCCTAAAAAAATATATGTGTAAATTTTTATTTGAAAATCAGATGTTAAGTAAATATTTCCAAATAAAAGAGAATTATTGCTTGCTAAGAAAGATGTCTTTCTTATATTTGCACTCCCCAAAAGGGAAAACGTTCTAGACAAAAAACTAAAATAAATGCGAAAGTAGCTCAGTTGGTAGAGCGCAACCTTGCCAAGGTTGAGGTCGCGGGTTCGAGCCTCGTCTTTCGCTCCAAGTAAAAAGTTATAGGTTCAGCTTATAACTTTTTTATTTTAGTTCTTTTGCTCGGGTGGTGGAATTGGTAGACACGCAGGACTTAAAATCCTGTGTCCTTTAAAGACGTGCGGGTTCAAGTCCCGCCCCGAGTACAAAAAAGCCTCTATTAAGAAATTAATCGAGGCTTTTTTGTTTCTCTACCTGTTAAACTTTAATCGCATACCTTTTTTGCTTTCGTCAAACTGCCCTTCGTTGTAAACCAAGTGGCCATTTACAAAGGTCTTCAAGATTTTGCTATCAAATGTTTGGCCTTCAAACGGACTCCAGCCGCATTTGTATAAGATGTTTTCTTTGTTTACGGTATAAGATTGGTTCAGGTCTACTAAAACTAAATCGGCATAAAAGCCTTCTCTGATATAGCCTCTGCGGTCTATTTCAAATAATATTGCAACGTTATGACAGGCTTTTTCAACGATTTTCTCCAAGCTAATTTTGCCCTGTTTGTGCAATTGTAACAATGCATTTAAGCTATGCTGAACCAATGGTCCGCCCGAAGGTGCCTTTAAATATTTATGCGATTTCTCTTCGATAGTATGTGGGGCATGGTCGGTGGCAATTACATCGATTACATTATTATTTACAGCCTCTATAATGGCATCTCGATCGCTCATTTTTTTCACTGCAGGGTTCCATTTAATCCAGTTTCCTTTTGTTGCATAATCGTCTTCACTAAACCACATATGATGAACACAAGCCTCTGCTGTAATTTTTTTCTCATGCAGCGGTTTAGAATTATCGAATAAAGCCAATTCCTTAGCCGTGCTTATATGCAATATGTGTAAACGAGTATTATGCTTCTTAGCCAGCTCCACCGCGAAAGATGAGCTTTTATAGCAAGCCTCTTCATTTCTAATTTTTGGATGGTAACTAGCATCTATGTCCTCGCCATACTGTTCAATATATTTGGCCTGATTTTGCTTAACCATAGGATCATCCTCACAATGAGTGGCGATAAGAGTTTTTACTTGTGCAAAAATTTGCTCTAATGCATATGGGTCATCCACCAACATATCGCCAGTGCTTGATCCCATAAATATTTTTACCCCACAAACATTGCTAGGATCAACCTTTAATAACTCATCCAAATTAGTATTGGTAGTGCCCATAAAAAAGCTATAGTTAGCCAAACTGCATTCGCTGGCGCGAGTATATTTTTGCTCTAATAATTCTATGGTGGTAGCAGAAGGAGAGGTGTTAGGCATTTCCATGAAAGAGGTAATGCCACCTGCCACAGCAGCTTTTGCCTCCGTGTATATTTCGCCTTTGTGGGTAAGTCCGGGTTCTCTAAAATGCACCTGATCGTCGATTAAGCCTGGTAATAAATATTTACCTTGCGCGTCAATTACTACATCGCAAGGAATAGCAATTCCCTGACGTTCGATTTTTTCAATAAATGGCCCTTTAATTAATACATCTGCGTGAAAGATTTCGCCTTCATTAACCAGTTTTGCGTTTTTTATTAATGTTGTCTTCATGTAGCTACGAAAATAAAGGTATCTCCATAAATATCTCTTAGTTTTCATTTAAAAAATCAAATATTTTATATTCTTGTTGTTACCTTTGAAAATTAAATTTATAACTTGAATAAACATCCTTTATTTATACCTTGGTTAGCATTTGCCGCGGTATCTATTTTTTGGGGAACCACTTTTTTAGCTATTAGTATTGGTGTAAAAACCTTTCCACCGCTATTGATGGCCGCCTTTAGACACACAGCCGCTGGCATAATATTATTATCGTTTTTTTTATTAAAGGGATATAAAATTCCTTCTTTAAAATCGCTGAAAACATTCAGCTTTAATGGTATCTTGATGTTGGCCGGTGGAAATGGCATCATTAGCTGGGGCATGCAATATGTTGGAAGCGGACTAACAGCTTTAATTTGCGCACTTACACCTGTTTGGATAGTTATTATTAATAGAGTTAGTGGTAACCAAGAGAAATTACATCCTTTGGCGGTTCTAGGATTTGTAATATGTTTAGTTGGACAGTTTTTTCTTTTCAAAGACAAAGTTGAATTATTTAAAGATGAAATGTTTGTGTGGGGAGTTATTGCAGTTGTTGTGTCCAACTTTTTATGGGCCTTGGGTACAGTATACTCCAAAAACCATCAAAGTCAGGTAAACCCCTTATTTGCTTCTGGATGGCAGATGATTCCTGGAGGGTTATTTTTATTTGTTGCTTCCTTTTTAAGAGGAGAATTTCATTCCTTTACTCCCGCGCCTGAAGCTATTAATGCTCTAATTTACCTCATATTATTTGGTTCAATTCTGGCTTATGGCTCCTATATGTATGTAATTAAAAAGTTGCCTGCAACCATTGTTTCAACTTATGCTTATATAAATACTGTAGTGGCCATATTTTTGGGTTGGTTCTGGCTACATGAGGGCTTAGATTTTTATACTATGATTTCTGTTTTTTTAACGATTGTAGGTGTTTATTTGGTAAGCAAAAATTCATAAGTTTCGAACTTGTTTTTTTAAGTATAAAATTCATACTTTTGATCAAATTTTTATCAATCCTATGAAAATAATTTACTGCTTTTTAGTTGCCATATTTTTTATCTCTTGTAGTGAAATTGAAGAGTTAATTTCCTCTAGTGAGGATGGAGAAGTTACTATTTATGCTAGCGATAAGCCAATAGTGCATAAAGTTGAAAAGCCTAAAGAAGTGAAAAGATTTTTTATTGAACCTGAAAATGGTGGTTTAAACAATCCGTTTTTATTAGCTTTTGTAGAGAACCTTAAAAAGGTAGTTCGTAAAAGAGATACCACAGCTTTTTTTGCCATGCTTGATCCAAATGTAATTTCTGGAAATGCCACATTTAACAAAGGAATCGAGGCATTTAAGCAATATTGGCAATTGGATCAGCCAGAAAAAGCCAAACACTTCTGGAGCTTATTAGGCAAACAACTTGAGTTAGGAGGGGTAACAGAAGAACAAAATGGAAGGTATTATTACTGCATACCATACACATCTAGCAATAAAGCATTCTCGGTGTTCGACTATGATTTTGATTGGTATCACACAGGAGTTTGCATTAAAGAGAAATCTATTGTTTATGAGGAACCAAATGAAACTTCTATCAAAGTGGGTACATTAAATTATGATATTGTAGAGTTTGACCCTAACTTTGGAAAAGGAACCTTTTGCAAAATTAAAACGATAGATCAGCGTTTTTCGGGATATGTTAAAACGCACGATTTGGCGTTTACCGATGATCCTCATTTAGAAATTGTAGAGGTAGAAAGTGAGTACAAAATTGTGGCTTACACTAAACAAGAATAGTTTTAACAAATGCAAAAGCCAATTAAAAAACCACTTAGAGGGGCAGAAAAAACAAATTTACATCAGCGTAACTTACACAGAAATGCCTATGATTTTGAACGTTTAACGCAGTCTTTACCCGCTCTAAAATTGTATGTTAGACCCAACGCATATGGAACTATTTCTATAGATTTTTCTGATCCAAAAGCAGTAAAATGTCTGAACCAAGCTCTTTTGAAGGAGTATTATAGCGTAAACTATTGGGATATTCCTGAGTCATATTTATGTCCGCCTATACCCGGTAGATCTGATTATATACATTATTTAGCCGATTTACTGGCAGAATCTAATGGTGGTAATATCCCAACAGGACCCAAAATAAAGGGATTGGATATAGGTGCGGGAGCAAATTTGATTTATCCCTTATTAGCCAATTCACTTTATAATTGGAGCATGTGTGCTACTGATATAGATGAAACGGCCCTTGTAAATATGAGGAAAATTATTTCTCAAAATACAAACCTTGAACAAACCATTAACATCCGAAAACAAAAGTCGACTAAACATATTTTCGAAGGTATTTTGGAGCCAACTGATTTATTTGATTTTACTGTTTGTAATCCTCCTTTTCATGCCAGCGCTGAAGAGGCATTTGAACAATCGAGTAGAAAAATACGTAATCTTAAAACTAAAAATGCAGTGCTAAATTTCGGAGGATATAGTCATGAACTCTGGTGTGAAGGGGGAGAGAAGCAATTTGTAAAAAGAATGATTCAGGAAAGTAAAAAGTATAGTTCGAGTTGTTTTTGGTTTACTACTCTCATATCCAAAGGTAGTTCTATTGATGAATTAGGTAAATTTTTGAGAGAAGTTGGTGTTCAAGACTTAAAAATGATAGAGATGAGTCAGGGACACAAAACTAGTAGATTTATAGCTTGGACATTTTTAACCATACCTCAACAAAAAGAGTGGCGCCGACAAAGATGGCTTTAGGCTTATTGTGTTGCCGCTAGAATTTCTTAACTTCCTTTTTATGGAAGAAAAAGAATTAAATCACAACCAAGAAACTGGTCGCTTAGGGGAGGATTTGGCCGCCCAACATCTCGTAAAAAAAGGGTATGAAATTGTTGCCAAAAACTATCGTGCAGGAAGAGTCGAAATCGACTTAATATGTCGTAAAGACAGGCTCTGGGTCTTTGTAGAGGTCAAAAGTAGGTTCAATGCTTTGGTTCAGCCAGAACTAGCTGTAGATTATGCCAAACAGAGAAATATTGCGCGGGCGGCAAACGCATATTTAATGCGTGCAAATATTCAAGATCCGATTCAATTCGACATTATTGCTATCAATTTTTTTCATGGGAAAATTGATTTAGTGCACTTCGAAGATGCATTTTATCCGGTTTACTATAAATAATTTTTAGTAACCATATTTGTCTTTCCAACGACTCTTCAAAAACTGTCGTTGTTCCTGCTCTCTTGGGTTTTTGCCTGGGTCGAAAAACTTCATGCCTTTAATGTTTTCTGGTAAGAATTCTTGCTCTATAAAATTTCCTTCGTAGGCATGTGCATAGGCGTAATCTTTACCATAATTTAAGTCTTTCATTAGCTTAGTTGGCGCGTTTCTAAGATGCAAAGGTACAGCCAAATTGCCTGTTTTTTCAACTGTTTCCATAGCTAAATTTATAGCTAAATAAGAGGCATTGCTTTTAATAGAGCAGGCTAAATAAATAGTGCATTGAGAGAGAATAATTCTACTTTCTGGATGCCCGATTTTATGCACGGCATCAAAACAATTATTGGCAATTAACAGGGCGTTTGGATTGGCATTGCCAATATCTTCGCTCGCTAAAATTAGCAATCGTCTGGCTATAAACTCGGGCTTTTCTCCCGCAGATAACATCCTCGCTAAATAATATACCGCCGCATTGGGATCGCTTCCTCGTATAGATTTAATAAAAGCAGATATGATGTTATAATGTTCTTCCCCATTTTTATCGTATTTGCTGGTTTTTTGGTGTAGTATTTTTCCAACATAATCGTTAGTAATTTGTATCGCTGCTTCATCTGGAGATTGACTAACAATTAATTCTAATAGATTCAACAACTTTCTGCCATCACCCATGCAATGCTGTATAAGCAAATCTGTTTCTATTAGATGAATATCGAGTTTCTTCAAATATTCGTCTTTTTCTATTGCTTGCTTTAATAATTTAGTTAACTGTTTTTCTGTAAGTTCTTTTAAGGTGTATACTTGGCAGCGACTTAATAAAGCGTTGTTAACTTCAAAGCTAGGATTTTCTGTTGTGGCACCAATTAATACAATGCTACCATTCTCAACAGCTCCCAGTAATGCATCTTGTTGGCTTTTGTTGAACCTATGAATTTCATCCAAAAACAATAGTACTTTGCCGATTTTTTTTGCTTCCTCTATAACTTTCCTAACCTCTGCCACCCCAGCTTGAATGGCACTTAAAAAGTAAAAGTGTAATCCTAATTCGTGTCCGATGATTCTAGCTAAAGTTGTTTTTCCAACTCCGGGTGGTCCCCACAAAATTAATGAGGGAATTTGCTTATTTAAAACAGCTTGGTATAGAGGTGCACCTGGCGCAATCAAATGTTCCTGACCAACCACTTCTGATAAGTTTTGTGGTCTTAATCGCTCTGCGAGTGGTTTTTGTGGGACGATATTGTGCATTAAAATGGCTTAAAAATTATTTTCTTATATTTGCCAAAGTAATGAAAAAAATTGCGCTAGTTTTATACTTTTTATTCGCTCATATAAAGTGGCAAATATTGCTAGCTCAGGGTGTGCCTCCTATGGATACCTCTTCTCTAGCCCCAACTAGATTCTATCAAGAGGGAAAGGCCAGTTATTATGCCAATATGTTGCATGGAAGAAAAACTGCTAGTGGAGAATTGTATAATAAAAATAAACTTACTGCTGCCCATAGAACTTTGCCCTTGGGCACAAGAGTTAGAGTAACTCAGAAGCGAACAGGCAAATGGGTTATTGTTACTATTAATGATCGTGGTCCGTATTCTGATAAATACATTATTGATTTGTCTCGCAGAGCAGCCAAACATTTAGGAATGACAAATGGAAAAGGGTATTCCAAGGTGTCGATTGAGGAACTACCTCCTAAAGACCAGCCCTGGCCCCAAAAACACATCCCCGATAAACCCGGCCAAGGATTAAAATAGAATTTCCCGCAGATTGGTTTCCCGCAGATTGCGCTGATTCCCGCAGATTTTTTTTCTCTTTCTCTTTCTCTTTCTCTTTCTCATTCTCTTTCTCATTCTCTTTCTCATTCTCTTTCTCTTTCTCTTTCTCTTTCTCAGCAATTGTGGTATTAGTTTTAAGAATAGAAAATTTTGTATCTTTTATGAAACCAATGAAACGATATGAATGAAAATGAAATTTCTTACAAAATTAGAGGAGCTATTTTTAAGGTTTACAACAGTTTAGGTCCAGGCTTGTTAGAGAGTGCTTATGAGGCAGTACTGTTTTATGAATTACAAAAAGAGGGATTAGTGGTGAAATCTCAGGTAATTTTGCCCCTTTTTTACGATGGTGTTAAAATAAATGCAGGATTTAGGATTGATTTATTAGTCAATGATCTAGTATTAATTGAAATAAAATCAGTTGAAAATTTTCATAATGTTCACCATAAGCAAATAATCACCTATCTCAGACTTTCAGGATTAAAGCTAGGAATTCTGGTTAATTTTAACTCTGCAGAAATAGAGAAAAGTATATTTAGAAAAGTCAACGGGCTATAAAAATCTGCGGGAAAACAATGCACCCGCAGGCCCAAAAAAATCTGCGGTCATCAGCGCAATCTGCGGGAAAACAATTCACCCGCAGGCCAAAGAAAATCTGCGGGCATCAGCGAAATCTGCGGGAAAAATAAATCTGCGGGAGCTAGATTATTGCATCGTATCTATTAGGATTTGTATGCCTTCTTCTAGGATGAGGTTGCCTTCTTCTTTCTTATCTTCTTTTAACTTTGCTTTCTCGGCTTCTCTATCTTTTTTCTTCTTTTCACCAATGGCTAGATCTGATTTGTATTTCTCCTCGTTTAATGTGGCATACTTTCTCTCTCTAGATTCCTTTATATTCTGTATGTCTTCCAACAAAAATTTGTACGATGC
>JAKRSG010000156.1 GCA_022402405.1 Bacteroidia bacterium
CTTAAATAATGATTCGTTTAACACGTGGTTTTTTTTTGCCACTGCCCTATCTACTTTAGGTATTCTTATTCAATGGAAAAAAACCGAAGCCAAGAAAGGCATCAAAGAAGCGCTTATCTCTGCGGTTTGCTGGGGTTTTGGATATGCATTGCTCAGCATTCCGCTCAAAAATACCAGTGCAGAGTGGGGTACATTTGTAACAGAATTTACCATACTAATTTTGTCGGCTTTTGCACTTATTATGGGAGATGACAATTTCAGTTTAATGAGGCCACCACTTAAAAACAAGTCTATTTTTGGCATAGCCCTTTTTACTATACTAGGCTCGGTAATGATAAACGTAAGTTACCAACAATTCTCCCTAAACACACTAGGCTTTATGCAGTTGGCATTTTTCCCATACTCCCTAATAGCAGGCTATTTCCTCTTCAAAGAAAAACTCAACAAATGGGAATGGCTAGGAAACTCGATGGTTTTTTTAGGCTTGGTAGTTTACTTTTATTTTTGTGAGTAGTAGAAAAACTACCCCTCCACCAACTCAAAAATCATTTTATTGTCTATGGTAAATTTACCTTCTTGGTTCAGCAAGGATTTTTTTAACATGGCCTTAGAAACGTATGTACCGGGTATGGCTCTGTATTTTTTAAGCGGACCAATAAACAAATAGTTCAGCACTCGCATGAGGTATTGGGAGATGGTTTCTAATGGTCGGCTTTCATTTCTAGAACCCAATAGCAAGGATGGCCTGTAGATATAATACGATTCATATTGAAGTTCGCTAATGGCCTGTTCTATTTCTCCTTTTAGCCTGCTGTAAAACAGTTTAGAATTTACATCTGCGCCCATAGAACTTACTAAATGAAACTGCTTTGCACCTTGTTCTTTTGCGATTTTTGCCACTTGTAATGGATAATGAAAATCAATTTTGCGGTAAACATTTTCGTCGGGAGTTTTAGCTTGGGTTGAACCCATGCAACAAAACACATCAGTAACATTCATTTTATCTGAGAAATCAGACAAGTTTTCAAAATCAATTAAATATTGTTGAAGTTTAGGATGTTTAATCACGAGATCGCGTCTACTCAATACAACCACTTCCGAATATGATTCAGATTTTAACAATTCAAAAACCAAACCTCTGCCAATTAAACCAGTGGCACCAATAACAAGAGCTTTTCTTTCTAGCATTTACTTAATAATCTTTAGGGCAAAATTCGTGTTTATCTTTCGAATTGGAGGTTGTAATAGTTAGCATTTTTTGAGCTAAAATATTTGCTGGGGTTGCCTTTAACTTGTATAAATTACCTATAGTTATTACATTTAAAATGCCACTAATAAAACTTGAGAAAGCATATAAACCACTTTTAGTATCAATTGATTTGGTTATCTTATTTACCTTAAACGTATACAAGTTTTCGAACCCTAATTTTCGTATTTCATTTTCTAATTTACCACGTTTACTCCATTTATCATGATTAGTAGTTGTACTAGATTTACTATGATTGAGTAAAACAAAGTTTTTAACGCCAGCATTTTTAGCTACGCGAGCTAAATTAAGCGGGTATTCATAATCAAATAAGGAGGCATCGCTAATATTTGCAGTGTTTATAAAATCTGTACCTAACAAACAAAAAACATCGTCTATACCCTCAAATTCTTCTTTGTGATTTTCTAAATTTGAGAAATCGGCTTTCACTACTTTTAAGTGAATATTTTTTAAACGTCTGCCATCGTGCCTAGTTAATACCGTAATACCACGATACCTGATATCATTGAGCAAAGCATCCAACAATGCCTTTCCAATTCTTCCAGAAATTCCAACTAACAACGATTTTCTCATAAAAAAATAAAGAATTTTTTAAGTATTTTTTGACAGATTTTATTTGGTTTTTATAAAATTTTGCTTTTGCAATTTAGTATTTTGAACCAATTATTTATGGAAAAATTAAAATTTAGCAATCTTTTCATAAAATTATATGACATAGCTATTTTTTTTTGGATAATTTCGAAGCTTTAATTTTACAATATGATTAGCAACCACGAAATAGATTATCGCATTTTAGGAAGTGAAATGCAATGTGTAGAGATTGAATTAGATCCTCAAGAAACGGTTATGGCTGAACCGGGTAGTTTTATGATGATGAACGATGGTGTTCAAATGAACACAGTTTTTGGCGATGGCTCCCAACAACAAGGAGGCATCTTTGGCAAGCTAATGTCGGCTGGAAAACGTTTGTTAACTGGCGAAAGTTTGTTCA
>JAKRSG010000157.1:0-3574 GCA_022402405.1 Bacteroidia bacterium
CTAAACAATATAATTTAGCAGTAATAGAGGATACTGCGCAAGCCATAGGCGCCACATATACCTTTATAAATGGAGAAAAGTATTCTGCTGGATGTATAGGAGATGTGGGCACTTGTAGTTTTTTCCCAAGTAAAAATTTAGGTTGTTATGGAGATGGTGGAGCCTTATTTACAAATAATGATGAGTTAGCTATAAAGCTCAGAATGATTTGTAATCATGGTCAGGTAAAACAATATGAACATGAAATAATAGGAGTAAACTCTCGCTTAGATACCATACAAGCTGCTATCTTATCTGTTAAACTTAAGTACTTAAATTCTTATACTGAAAGAAGAATAAACTCTGCAAATTTATACGATAGCTTGTTATCTAATTATCCGGAAATTGTTACACCTTTTCGAAATAATAGTTCAACTCATGTATTCCACCAATATACCATAAAAGTACCTTCTGATAAACGTGATTTTATAAAAAATGAACTTTATAATCGAGGAATTCCCACCATGATTTATTATCCCAAAGGCTTACATCATCAAAATGCTTTTAAAAAATACAAATCTTTTAATAGTATATTTCCGATTTGTAATGAACTTTGTTATTCTGTTTTATCACTTCCTATGCATACAGAACTAAGTGCTCAATCGATAGAGTTTATTTGTGATAACCTGCTTGAACTCCTAGATAAATAAGCATTCTAGTGTAAATTTTGATTATTAAAACCGCATTATAACATGTTAAATTCGATCTTGGCAAAATCCTAGAAACCGGATATTTATTTCATTTGTATGTTTTTTTACTTTTATTCCTAGAAACAATTATTTAACATTGTTTTACTGAAATAAAACAAACAAACTAAAATTAATTAAAATCATATGAGAAAAATTAGAATAGTTCTGATTGAGGATAATCCATCAGACTTAGCCACCTTGATGAATGATTTTGATAGAGTTGGTATGATCCAAATTGTTCATTATTTTATGTCGGGCGCAGATTTTTTAACCCACCTCAGCGAACATGCAGTCGACTTTGATGCATTAGTTACAGATTATCATTTGCAAATTTTAAACGGATTAGAAACGTGCAGGAATATTATTGCAAAGAATTCACAGTTTAAACACTTGTTAGTTTCACATGGATATTATAGTCATGTAATGAAAGATATGATGTCTATGGGGTCACAAAATTATTGTCAGAAAACAGGTGAGGTAATACATCAATTGTTACCGAGAATTATGGATGGTAAGGTAACTTATGAAGACTCTACTCAAATTCATATATGGGAAGCATTAACCAAAACATCAGCATTACAAGCTAAGGACGAAAGTCATTGGTTAGGTAATTTAAGTCCTTTAGATAAAAAGATTATTAAGCATGTTTGTTTTGGCCAGAATTCATCTGATATTGCCAAAGCTCTTGGTTATGAAACCTCCTCAATTGAGAAATATAGAGGTACTATTTTAAAAATGTTAGATTTGAAGAATAGTCAGCAATTAACCGCATGGGCATTCTCCCACGGATTGATAAATGCATCAATCGTATTTTCTCCAAATGCTAATATAGGCAGAGGTGTAGCCGAGGAAAAAGAACCTTACAAGAGCACATCAAAAAGGAAAAACTTTAAAAAGTAGCTTAACTTGTATTGAAAGTCAGAAACTTAACCCTCAGATTTAATAGATATCTTACTCAAAGTATCTAAGTATATCATGACCAGAATCTTTAAGAAACTTATCTTTTTTCATAAGTTCTAAATCAGATTTCATCATGTCTTCCACCAACATTTGAACGTTATATTTGGGTGTCCATCCTAGTTTTTGGTTAGCCTTACTAGGATCCCCAATTAACAAATCCACTTCTGTTGGACGATAATATCTTGGGTCTACCGCCACTAATTCGTCACCAATTTTTAGCGAATTGTTGATGCCTAATTCTTCAAATTTCTTACTATCTATACTTTCGACAAAACCAATCTCAGAAGCTTCGCTGCCTTTAAATGAAAGCTGAATTCCTACTTCTGCAAATGCCATTTTAACAAAATCTCTCACGTAAGTAGTATGTCCCGTTGCAATAACAAAATCTTCAGGTTTTTCTTGTTGCAAAATTAGCCACATCGCTTCTATATAATCTTTAGCATGACCCCAATCTCTTTGTGCATTTAGGTTTCCTAAGAAAAGTTTATCCTGTAATCCCAATGCAATTTTTGCCGCAGCTCTTGTTATTTTTCTGGTAACAAATGTTTCTCCTCTTATCGGACTTTCATGGTTAAATAAAATACCATTGCAGGCATACATGCCGTATGCCTCTCTATAGTTAACGGTTATCCAATATCCATATAATTTGGCTACTGCATATGGTGATCTTGGGTAAAAAGGTGTGGTTTCGCTCTGTGGTACTGCCTGAACCAAACCGTATAATTCAGAGGTGGAGGCTTGATATACTTTGGTTTTTTTTGTTAATCCAAGTATGCGAATGGCTTCTAATATTCTGAGTGTTCCTATTCCGTCTGCATTAGCTGTATATTCTGGTGTTTCAAAGCTCACATGAACATGACTCATAGCCGCAAGATTGTATATTTCATCAGGCTGTGTTTCTTGTATGATGCGAATTAAATTGGTACTGTCAGTTAAATCACCGTAATGTAAAGTTAAATTTACGTTCTTCTCGTGAGGATCTTGATATAAATGGTCGATTCTATCTGTATTAAAAAGCGAGCTCCTTCTTTTTATTCCATGAACTTTATAGCCTTTTTTTAATAAAAATTCTGCTAAATATGCTCCGTCCTGACCAGTAATTCCTGTGATTAATGCAACTTTCATTGCAGCGAATTTAACTGAATTTACCTTAAAAAAAAATCCCCAAATGCTGTTGCTTCAACACCCACGAAAAAGCAACAACAAAGGGAATTTCTCAGAGAAACAAGAGGGTAGAATGTTTCATTTCATATGTAAAGCGTTGGCAAGATGCAGCAATCATATTGTTTAAACCATACCAATTACCGGAATTAGTTTTTTTTATTTTGATTAAATCAGGTAATTGGGATTGTTTGAATCAAATTAAATGATATGGTGGTTTTTTAAATTTTTTAGATTGTCTTTCAATAGGCTAAAAGAAAACCTTATGTTTCAAGGCTTCAGAGCGACTATTACCTTAATTTATTAGCTAAATTAAATTAACCTTTTTCAAAGAAATCCAATCTCGTTCATAAGAGGAATTTGAACTTCCCTAATAAATTTTCTTCCTTGAAAACTCTTTAATTGTTTTTCTCTTATTAAAGCTTCTGATTTGGTTTGTAAAAAATCGGTGTAAATAACCTTCCAAGGTCTGAATTTTTTTGTATGAGATTCTGTGCTTCCAAAATTGTGATTCCAAATTCTTTGAATCAAATTCGAGGTATAACCAATATAAATTTGGTTATGGGGTTCGGAGTATAAAACATAGACTGTGTACATATAAAACTAAAAAAGCTTCAGGTAAACCTGAAGCTTTGTAGTCCCTGAAGGACTCGAACCTTCGACCTACGGTTTAGAAAACCGTTGCTCTATCCAGCTGAGCTAAGGAACCATTTTTGTTTTATTTT
>JAKRSG010000157.1:3674-16922 GCA_022402405.1 Bacteroidia bacterium
AGCTGGCGGATTAGAAAACCGTTGCTCTATCCAGCTGAGCTAAGGAACCATTTTTGTTTTATTTTTAATGAGATAAAACCAACTCAATTTCATGTCCTCGAACCTTCGTCCGCCAGCTGGCGGATTAGAAAACCGTTGCTCTATCCAGCTGAGCTAAGGAACCATTTTTAATGGATTGCAAAAGTAAGATTATACTTTGAAAAATCAAGCATAAATTTACTTTTTGCTCTATTTTTTCTTTTTTGTGCTCCAAGGTAATGGTCCAATCCTATGCATATACCTTACAATTATTTGCTGTTTCTTTTGAATGTATCTCGATGGCCTGTTTGGTGTCCATCTTCGTGGATTGGGATAACAGGCGGCTATGGCAGCGGCTTCTTGTGAAGTTAATTTAGAAGATGGTTTGTCAAAATAAAAAAGTGCTGCAGCCTCCGCTCCATATACTCCTTTACCCATCTCTATAATATTTAAATACACTTCTAGTATCCGCTTTTTTGTCCATAAGGTTTCTATAGCTACCGTTACATAAACTTCTAGAAACTTTCTTATCCAGCTTCTTCCAGGTGTAAAAAAAAGATTTTTGGCGGTTTGCTGACTGATAGTACTTGCGCCTCTAAGTCTTTTGCCTTTATCAAAGCTCTTTTTTATTGAGTCAATTATTTGTTCAAAATCAAATCCGTAATGACTAAAAAACTTGGGGTCTTCTGAGGTTACGCTTGCCAAACAAATATTTTTCCCTAAGCTTTCAATGCTTTCCCAATCCTTTTTCAGTCTAACTGGATCGTCGCCAAAAGCTTGCTCAAATACTCTTTTTATGGGTAAGGGTGTTAAGGGTACCGGTATAACCCTATAAATTACAATGAAAAATAAGCTAACCTGAAAAGCCAAAATCCCTAGTTTAAAAAGAAATGTTCTTAGTCGACCTAGTTTTTTGCCAATTGCTTTTATAGTTTTTCCCATAATTCGTTCACAATTTTAAGGAGTTATTTATAATCTTCTCGATTAAGCCTGCAAATATTATTCACATAAACTCATTTTGTAATCCATAATTTGGAACTATACCCTATTTCTTTTGTTTATTTGAAGTCGAAATAATTCTATTACATGCAATCTTTTAAAATAAAAATGTTTCTAGGTATAACTCTGTTTGTGGTACTCCTAGATTTATACTTGTGGCAAGCTGTTAAAGTCCTTATCAAAGATCGTCCTAGATGGTATCAAACTTTTATTAGGGTTATATATTGGATTATTCCAATACTAATTGTTTTAAGTTTGTTTTTGGTTCAATTTAATTCTGGTTTAGCTAATAATCGTTTGGTTCGAACCTATTTAATGGGATTCTTTTTTATACTTTATGCTTCAAAGTTTGTTGCGTTTTTATTTGTAGTTTTAGATGATATAAAAAGGCTTTTTATTTGGATCTGGCATGGAATAGAACGCACTTTATTAAATAAAAAACAAGAGGCTTTAGAGGAGGAAATGGAGGAGTCGCTGGTGCCAGATGAAAAGAAAATATCACGTTCGCAGTTTATTGCTAGAGCTGGTTTAGTAGCGGGAGCTGTTCCATTCGTAATGCTCTCTAGGGGTTTAATGTCTGGTGCCTACAACTATCAAGTGCGCAGGGTAAACCTGGTACTGCCAAATCTTCCTGAAGCGTTTGATGGATTAAAGGTTCTTCAAATTTCGGATGTGCATACGGGTAGTTTTTTTGATAAAGATGCCGTTTACCGAGGGATTAATCTTATAAAAGAACAAAAGGCGCATGTGGCGGTATTTACGGGTGATTTTGTAAATAATAGAACAGATGAAGCATACGAATGGGCCGATATGTTTAGTGAAATTAAAGCGCCTATGGGTGTTTACTCTATCTTAGGAAATCATGATTATGGCGATTATGTAACCGATTGGGCAAGTCCGGAAGCTAAAGCAAAAAACCTGCAAGATTTGTTTGATGTCCATAAAAATATGGGCTGGAATTTACTCAGAAATGAACATGTACTGCTAGAAAAGGAAAATAAAAGAATAGGTTTGTTGGGTGTAGAAAACTGGGGTGATAGGGGAAGGTTTCAGCGTTTTGGAGATATAGATAAAGCCAAAGCAGGAATGCCTGATGTGCCAGTAAAAATACTGTTATCTCACGATCCTAGTCATTTCGATTCTATCATTTCAAAACAACATCCTGATGTCGATTTAACCTTATCTGGTCATACGCATGGCTTTCAATTCGGAGTAGAATTCGGCAGTTTTAGATGGAGCCCGTCACAATTTATCTATCCTCATTGGGCAGATTTGTATAAAATTGAAAAGCAAATGTTGTACGTCAATCGCGGATATGGTTTCTTAGGCTATCCAGGTAGGGTAGGGATACTTCCAGAAATTACCGTGTTTACACTAAATAGAATGGCCTAACTAAGGTACTTACCAGAGATTGGCACTCTTCTTCCCGGACCAAATGCTTTCTTAGAAACACGCAATACGGGTGGTGCTTGCCACCTCTTCCATTCGTTCATGTTTACCATTCTAAGGGTTTTCTGAACCAACTCTTTATCGTGACCCAATTTAAGTAATTCACTCGGACTTTTCTGTTCTTCTATGTATTGATACAAAATGGCATCTAGAACTTCGTAATCTGGCAAGCTATCGCTGTCTTTTTGGTTCGGACGTAACTCTGCAGATGGAGCTTTGGTAATAATGTTTTCAGGAATTATTTCTTGCTCTCTGTTTATGTATCTGCATAGGGCAAATATTTCTGTTTTATATAAATCTCCTATTACCGAAATCCCGCCACACATATCGCCATACAAGGTTCCATAGCCAACAGCTAACTCACTTTTATTGCTAGTATTTAATAAAATATGGCCAAATTTATTAGCCAATCCCATTAAAATAACTCCTCTTGTTCTGCTTTGTAAGTTTTCTTCCGCTAGTCCAAAAGGTGTGTCTTTATAATAGGGTTCCAGGCTGGTTAAGAATGATTGAAAGGTGCTTTCTATAGGAATAATCTCATGTTTGATTCCTAAGTTTTCAACTAATTTTAAGCTATCACTAATAGAATGTTCAGAGCTAAACTGACTAGGTAAAAGTATGGCCCAAACATTGTCTTTACCCAAAGCTTGGCAAGCCAAATAACTCACAATTGCCGAATCAATTCCGCCTGAAAGTCCTAAAATAGCCTTGGTAAATCCAAGTTTTTCAAAGTATTGTTTTATTCCTAAAACCAAAGCAGATTCTAAATCTTGTAACAAATTCCTTTCTTCAACTTCGTTTTGGTTCAGCCCGGAAATGCTAATTGATTCTGTGTTTTTATTTACTTCTACTTGTTTAAAGTCTTCTTTAAAATAGGCTAACTCATATTTTATAGAACCGTTTTTATCTGTAATACAAGAGCCACCATCGAAGATTAAGTGGGTTTGTGCACCTATATGATTTACATAAAAAATGGGTAACTTATATTTCTTCGCATTACTTTTTAATACCTGCCTGCGCTCAGATATTTGCGATTTTGAATAGGGTGAAGCCGCAATGTTAACAATAAAATCTGGGCTGAACTTAATCAATTCATCCATAGGATTACATGGATACATAGGCGAATCTACCTCATTCCATAAGTCCTCGCAAATGGTTAACGCAATTTTATAGGTTTTGTATTCAATGATTTCGAAATGTTTATTAGGCTCAAAGTATCGGTACTCATCAAAAATATCGTAGTTAGGTAAAAGCGTTTTATCCGTTATGTGTTTTATCTGACCATCAGCTAAAAAATAGGCCGAATTAAATAAAGATTTTCCTTTACCTAAATCGTTTTCTCTGGGCGAACCCACAATTGCCGCTATGTTAATGCAATGACTGGCAATCGTTTGAATGCTTTTTTTAGCTTGCTCTATAAAGTCACTAAATTCTAAAAAATCTCTAGCAGGATACCCACATGTGGCTAACTCAGAGAAAATAATAAGGTCTGATCCTAATTCTTTTGCCTTATCAATAGCTGCAATAATTTTAGCGGTATTGCCTTCAAAATTTCCGGTGTGAAAACTGAGTTGAGAAAGGGATATTTTTAACATGTATACTTAAAAAATAAAGCCAATGTTTAATCCAACTCCATGGCTATTGGCGGTCCATTTCGTTTCTGCTAAAATATCGTTTAAGCCCATATGATAGCGTAAGCCTAACTCCACTCTAGAACTGTTTTTAAGATGGAAATTTACGCCTGCCCCAAACATCAAACCTGCTCTAATGGGATTAGCTTTTAATTGATAAATATCGCTGTTTCGTGTGCTTCTAACTTCAAAGTTTTCATGTTCATCATGACCACTATGGTCGTTAAAGTTTACGTCTTCTTTGTTGTATTTGTCAGAATTTACATTTCCTCTTTGCTTCAGTAAAAATCCAATAGATGCGCCAAATTCACCATAATACGAGCGATTACCCTCGGGCATAGTATGCATTTTAATGAAAACAGGTAAATCTAAGTATTGGAAATTATAATCTACACTAAAATTGCTAACTGTATCCAATATCGAATGATGCTTAATTATTACGTTCTCCGCTTTTATACTAGAGCTGATATTCTGTAAGTTAATTTCACATCCTAAGGCATATTTAGTGCCTATATTGTAATTAATTTTGGCCCCAAATCCAAAAGAAGGGGAGGCCCCGCCATTGGTAATTGCTTTATTGCTCGGGCTGAACCAACTGATAAAAGGTGTGGTTCCTAAACCAAATTCAATATTGGTCTCTTGTGCTTTTAGCCCTAAGCAAAAACTCACTAGTATGGCAACTATTCCTAACTTTTGTCTCATAAAAATAATGATTAGATGCCAAATTTAAATTCAATTGCAGATATTGCCAAAAGTTTCGACATAATTGTGTTATTTATTTACCATGTATAAGTCACTTTCAAAGTTATTTTTATTCCTTTTTGTTTTAAGTTTCTTTTGGTCTTGTTCTAATGAAAAGGTTACCATTCAGTTATTCAGATTTGAGAAAGAATTGTTCGATGAAAAATCATTAGCTAGTCCGCAGCATTTTTTACTGTTGCAAAATAAATACGGACCCTTTTATCAAACCTTTGCTCAAGATATGTTATCTATTAGCGAAGAAGAACAATCTCAAGCATATCAACCTTCTTTAAGTAAGTTTGTGGTTTATCCAACAATTAAACAACTAAAATGGGAGGTAGATAGTGTTTTTCCCTCGCTTCAAGATTTTGAAGAACAATTATCAGAATCGATGACTCGTTTTCATAATGAATTTCCAAAAGATAAAATCCCAGCTTTTGTTACATTTATCTCCGAGTTTGGTTATGCTCATGTTAATTTAGATACCGTTGTAGGAATAGGTTTAGATATGTATTTAGGAGAAAAATATACCTTGTATCCTGCACTCGATTTTCCAGATTTTTTAATAGCTAAATTACGCAAAGAATATATGTTAAACAATACGCTAAAATCGTTGGCTATTGGAAAATATGAGTATCAATTAAAGGATAAGCGTTTTTTAGCTATGATGTTATTTGAGGGAAAGGTTCGTTATTTTATCAAAGAATTGGCCCCCCAAATTCAAGATACCATATTACTAGGTTATTCTCAAAATCAACTTAACTGGGCCCGTGAAAATGAAGGCATGATTTGGGCTCATTTCTTAGAGAAAAAAATGCTTTTTAATCAAGAACCTGGTCAATATCTTAGATACATAAATGATGGTCCGTTTACTATCGCAAACGGCGTTCCGCAAGAGTCATCGCCTGCCATTGGTGTATTTAGTGGTTATCAAATTATTAAAAGTTATATAGATAAAACTGGAGCATCCTTGCAAGAACTTATGCTAGAAGATAACTGGGATAAAATCTTAAAGGAAAGTAATTATCGACCCAAGTAAAATCTTTTTTTAGCTATGGTAAGTGGAATATATATTTATCCAGTTAAGGGGTTGCCAGGATTATCTTTGCAAGAATCACATGTTCTTGCTCAAGGGCTAAAACATGATCGTACCTGGATGCTTGTAGACGATGCCGGAACGTTTATTTCTCAGCGCAGCACGCCCATTTTATCGCAATTTCGGCTTGAACCAAACTCCGATGGATTCACCGTTTACGACCCCAATGGATTGTCATCAATCAGTATCCCGTTTTATCATCACGGAAAAGAAGTAAAGGTGCAAGTTTGGGATGATACTTTTAATGCACAACATTTCTCTACATCTGTTGATCTTTGGTTCTCAAACATACTTAATATCTCATGCCAATTAGTATGCATTGGTTCAAACAGCCAACGCCTTTTTATGACAAATAACTCACCAGAAATACCTTTAAGTTTTGTAGATGCTTGTCCTATCTTACTCATAGGCAATTCGTCATTACTAGAATTAAATTCTCGTTTGGCTGAACCTATAAAAATGGATCGGTTCAGACCAAATTTGGTGGTGGATGATTTTGGGGCGTTTATGGAGCATGAATTGGGGAGTTTTAAACTGGGCGAAAATACTTTTAAATCAATTAAATCATGCGCCAGATGCAGCGTTACAACCATTAACCAGCAAACAGGAAAAGCCGGTTTGGAACCTTTAAAAACCTTGAGTACCTTTAGGCAAAAAGATAATAAAGTGTATTTTGGAGAGTATGTTTATTTTACCTCGGGTAGCGGTATAATTAGCTTAGGAGATAGACTTTATTATAGAGAAAGAGGATAGAGATAGAGATAGAGAAAGAGAAAGAGAAAAGATAGATTAATAAAAGACAATAAAAAAGGGAAACGAAGTTTCCCTTTTTTATTATTCTCTAAAAACTATGGTCTATGGACTATGGTCCATGGACTTTATTCTTCATACGCCTCAATAGGCAAACAAGCACAGATTAAATTTCTATCTCCATGCGTGTTATTTACTCTACCTACGGTTGGCCAGAATTTTGCGTTTCTTACGTATGGAAGCGGATAAGCCGCTTCGTTTCTGCTGTATGCATGATTCCACTCTTCTGCAATTACCATAGAAGCTGTATGAGGTGCATTCTTAAGAACATTATCTGTTTTATCTGCTGCTCCACTTTCAATGGCATTTACTTCTTTTTTAATAGCAATCATGGCATCACAGAAGCGATCTAATTCTACTTTAGGTTCACTTTCTGTAGGTTCAATCATGATAGTACCTGCAACCGGGAAACTCATTGTTGGTGCATGGAAACCATAATCCATCAAACGTTTGGCAATATCTTCTGCCTCTACTCCAGTAGCACCTTTGAAAACACGTGTATCTAAAATCATCTCATGTGCACAACGACCTTTGCTGCCTGTGTACATAATTTGGTAATCGTTTTCTAAGCGAGCTTTTATATAGTTAGCATTTAAAATGGCATATTTAGTGGCATTTTCTAAGCCCTCAGTGCCCATCATACGGATGTATGCGTATGAAATTAACAAGATAGATGCACTGCCCCAAGGAGCAGCAGAAACAGCCGACATAGATTTGTCTCCACCTTTCATATCAACTACGGCATGTCCAGGTAAAAACGGTACTAAGTGCGCGGCAACACCAATTGGCCCCATTCCTGGTCCGCCACCACCGTGAGGAATACAGAATGTTTTGTGTAAGTTTAAGTGACAAACATCAGCGCCAATATTAGCCGGACTGGTTAATCCAACTTGAGCGTTCATGTTGGCTCCATCCATGTATACCTGACCACCATTTTCGTGGATGAGGTCACAAATTTCATGAATTTGCTCTTCAAATACTCCGTATGTAGATGGATAAGTAACCATTAAACAAGCTAAATTGTCTTTATGTAAAATGGCCTTTTCTCTTAAATCGTTTATGTCTACATAACCGTTTTCGAGTGTTTTAGTAACAATAACTTTCATGCCTGCCATAGCAGCACTGGCAGGATTGGTACCATGTGCAGAAGAAGGAATAAGAGCTATATTTCTATGCGATTGACCAATGCTTTTGAAGTATTCTCTGATTACCATTAAGCCCGCATATTCGCCTTGCGCACCAGCATTGGGTTGTAAGCTAATTCCAGCAAAACCTGTTACTTCTTTTAGGGCATGAGTTAATTCTTCAAAGATTTGAGTATACCCAGTTGCTTGGTCTCTTGGAATAAATGGATGTAATTGACCAAAACCAGGCATAGTAACCGGAATCATTTCTGCTGTTGCATTTAATTTCATGGTACATGAACCTAAAGCAATCATAGAATGACATAAAGATAAATCTTTAGATTCTAATAATTTAATGTAACGCAACATTTCATGCTCACTATGGTATGAGTTAAATACCGGATGTGTCATGAAATCTGATTTACGTGCATTGATAGAAGCAACTTTTAAGTTTACGGTTTCTGCTTGTGTTTTATGAATGTTTTTACCAGTTAATAAACTAGCTAATTCATTAATATCGGCAATAGAATGGGTTTCGTCTATAGAAACTCTAACATGTTGTGCATCTACTTTTGCAATATTAATTTCAGCTTTTAAACAAGTTGCAAGAGCCTCATCAGCATTTGGTACAGCTATGGTAATGGTGTCGAAATAATTGTTGTTTACAACCTTTAATCCATTTTCATTACATGCATCCGCCAAAGTTTGAGTTAAGCCATGGATTCTTCCAGCAATGCCTTTTAGTCCGCTCGGACCATGATACACGCCGTACATGCTTGCCATAATCGAGAGCAATACTTGAGCCGTACAAATATTTGAGGTAGCTTTTTCACGTTTGATATGCTGCTCACGTGTTTGCAAAGCCATACGTAAGGCACGGTTTCCTTGACTATCAATTGAAACACCAATTAATCTGCCTGGCATCTGACGCTTATAAGCATCTTTGGTGGCAAAATAACCAGCATGTGGTCCGCCATAACCCATAGGTACACCAAAGCGTTGGGCTGAACCAACCACCACATCTGCACCCCATTCACCTGGAGGAGTTAGCAAGCTCAAGCTTAATAAATCTGCGGCAACAGCAACCATTACGTTTTGAGAGATGGCTTTTGCCATAAACTCGCTGTAGTCAAATACGTTTCCGTTACCTGCTGGATACTGAATAAGTGCACCAAAATAAGTGTCGTCGAAGTTTACTGTTTCGTGGTTACCAATTACTAATTCAACGCCTATTGGTTCAGTACGCGTTTTTAAAACATCTATTGTTTGAGGAAAAACTAATTCTGAAACGAAGAATTTGTTAGCATTTGCTTTTTTAGTTTCTGCATACAACATATGCATAGCCTCAGCTGCGGCTGTACCTTCGTCTAATAAAGATGCGTTAGCAATCTCCATTCCGGTAAGGTCTATCACCATAGTTTGGTAGTTTAAAAGTGCTTCTAAACGACCTTGAGCAATTTCTGCTTGGTAAGGCGTGTAGGCAGTATACCAACCTGGATTTTCAAAAATATTTCTGAGAACTACATTGGGCGTGTGGGTGCCGTAGTAACCCTGACCTAAATAGTTTTTGTAAATTTTATTTTTAGAAGCTACTTGGTGCAACATAGCTAAAAGCTCAGCTTCCGTAAGCGCCTCAGGCAAATCCATGCGCTTTTTTAAGCGAATGTGGGCCGGAATTGTTTCGTCAATAAGTTGATCTAAACTAGCTACTCCTATGGTTTTAAGCATGGCTTCAGTATCATTAGCCATTGATGAATTGTGACGGTAAATAAACTCGTCTCTGTGATTTGCTTTTATTTGCATATTGGTGTTTATTTTCTGATGCTTGTTAGCGGGGCAAATTTATCTTTTTCAAGTGTTTTATTAGATTTTATTTTGATAGTATTTAGTTGATTTTTATCAACAATGATTTTGAGAGATTTAAAATAATTTTTAGGTTCATTTTCTGTATGTTTTAACTCAATTTTAAAACCAATTTGTATTATTTAAGTTTTCTCGTAAATTGTTGCCATGAAAAAACATATACTTTTATTAGCCGCGATATTATTCTCCGGCTTCACTTTTTTTGCCTCAGCCCAAGCGGTTCAGTCAGATGATATCGTTGGGTTATGGGAAACAGGTAGCGGCAAAGCCCGCGTAAATATTACTAAATCTGGAAATTATTACTACGGTAGAATTGTTTGGTTAAAAGAACCTCTCAATGAAGAAGGAAAACCTAAAGTAGATAAAAATAATCCGGATGAATCTAAAAGAAGTACACCATTATTGGGGTATCGTATGTTAAGTAGCTTCGAATACAAAGGTGATAACCTTTGGGAAGATGGTACTATTTATGATCCTGAAAGTGGTAGTACCTACAATTGTAAAATTACCATGGAAGATAAAAATACCATGAATATCCGTGGTTTCATAGGCATAGCAGCCTTCGGTAGAACCGACGTTTGGAAACGCCTTGAAATTAAAAAGAAGAAGTAATTTTTAATTACGAATTACGAATTACGAATTACGAGAAATTGGAAACAAATTCGTAATTCGTAATCCGTAATTAAAATCAAGGGCTTACCAGGTTCAAGCTAACTTGAAAATACAAAGGATTGGTGATTTTATTCTCCATGTAGTATTCTTTGTCTGAACCTAATAATCTCAAAATATCAGTTTGATCTACATCAAAACTGTAATTAATTCTATATCCAGCCTGAACCGACATCCAAATAAACCCAGATAAGGCAAATTCATAGGTGATTCTTGGTCTTATTTCAGATCTGCGAAGCTCGAGATTATTGAAATATGGATTGGCACTACGATTAATTAAAGAGTAACTTTGTCCTTCTAATTCGTATCCGAAGAAAAGTAAATTTCTCGGGTTAAATGTTCTTCTAAGTGCTGCTCTTGCAGGGAAAATCGATTCTATTCCCCATTTCTTATTTTGGAATGTATGGTTAAATATAATTAAGGGAATATATCCCAAAGCACCTGGTCTGTACGTTCTTGAAATACCAAATGCTAAAATAGAAAAATCATTTCTTTTCTTTCCAAAAAATACTGCTGCAGAGTATTTAGGTTGGGTTAAATAGTCACCTAACTTCTCATCTCTCAAAGTAAAATCACCATTAGCATCTGCACTCACAAATCCTAACATAAAGTACTTTTCGTTAAAAGGTTTAAATAGGGTTGAATTAACTCCCACCGTTGTTAAGCCTCGTTGTTCTAGTGCATTGCCAATGTAATTGTTATTAATACCGATGCTCGGTTGCTGAGTTATTTGATAATTGGTGCGCCAATAATTTCCGCCTAAGGTAAATAGTAGTTTGGTGTTTGAAATAATGGGATAATTAACCAACAACCTTAGTCCGGATGCATTATTTATAGTTGCATTAGAATTAGGATATGGCATTGGGTCGCCGATGGGGCTGGTGTTTTTGGGATTATGACTACTCTCCAAAGTATGTTTTCCTTGGAAATCATATCCTATAGAAATAAGTTTATTTGGACTAATTCCAATAACTTTGTTAGTGCAATATCTTTTGGTGTTTGAGGGGATTTCTGCATCTGCAAAGGCAGAAAAGTCGATTTCTTCTTCGGGTATACTATCTTTTTGAGCATAAATATTGCCGACACAAAAAGTAAGAAGACTTGTGATTATCAGTAGTTTTTTTCTCATATTATAACTTGTATTTTTTAACAAATAAAGCACATAAATTCAAAAACACAAGTGTTGGTTTTTGGAAATAGAATTATTTCAACTTATTTATTTCTTCTTCTGTTAAACTAGTAAGTTCCATAATTTGCTCTACCTTTAACCCCAATAGAATAGCCTTTTTCGCCATTTCCATTTTTTCTTCTAACTTACCCTCTAACTTACCCTCATCGTAAGCTGTATCAATAACATTTTTTAAATCTCGATAATGTTTCAAGCTGTGTTCGTATGCATCCATTTAATTAGAATTAAAACGTGCAAGTTCGGCTTTTTGAAAAGCATTTTCAAATTCAATGGAATAATTTATAGCTAAAAAATAGTTATCAATAAATCTATTTAAGATTATTAGTTGAATTATGATTTATTTTGCCTGTAAAAATAAAAACTATGTTCGATAAATTAGGAGCTGCCAAGGAAATGGCAGAATCAGTAAAAGCAAAATTAGAAACTATTACAGTTATGGGCGAAGCCGGTTCAGGCAAAGTTAAAGTAAGTGCCAATGGAAATAGAAAAATCCAAGGGGTGCAAATTTCTGATGATTTAATGAACCCAGAAAATAAAGAAGAATTAGAAGACTTATTGATAGTTGCTATAAATCGGGCATTAGATACAGCCGAAAATGTATCAGAAAGTGAAATGCGAGCCATGATGAGCAGTATGATGCCTGGCCTTGGAAATTTATTTGGTAAGTAATTGGGGATTCCCCAATTACTCAACCACAAATTTCTTGCTTACTATCTCGTTTCCTTTATGGATGCGAATGATATAAACCCCAGCCTCAAAACCCTCTAATGAAACATGCGAAACTTCATGTTTCATTAATCTACCAGTTTGCATGGTTTTTCCTTGTATGTTTTGAATCACAAATTGTGCTTCTCCGCTTAATTCTGGAACATACACTTGAAGTTCTTCTTTGGCTGGATTTGGAAATAATATAGGGCCTCCTAAAATACTAATCTCAGGTTTACTGCTTAACCCGCTCACTACTATGCTATACCTTGCGTTTGTGTCGCTGGCATTCTGACTAATAGGCACGGGGCCCAAGAAGGCAGTAGCTCTTACTGTTATTAAAACCATTAAAGGATATATGCCCACTTGGGCTTGGGTTGGAGTGCCAGTTAAGGTGGCACAACCCGCTGTTCCTCCTAAAATTTTACAATCTGCATTGTGACAAGAATAGGTAAATCCATCAGGCATTCCTTTTACATCTGTTATCCATAAAGTATCAATGGTGGCGTTTAGTGTTGTTCCTAATTGTGGTACAAAAACATTAGTGTCTTTGGTAATAAAATATTTTATTTCTTGTGTGTATAATTCGCCAGCAACCGCTGTGTCTAATGCCGCTGGTAAAGTAGCGGTTGATGTTAAGTTTGGATCAGGCGTGCACTGGGCAAATAAATTATTGCTAAAACTTATAACACAAAATAGTATTATTGAAAGTATACTTTTATTCATAAATAATTAAAATTTAGAATGGCAAGATATAAAATTATATGGAATTGTTTTTGGGTGTTGATTTTATTTTCAGGTAAATTATTAGCTCAAAATATCGTGGTAAAAGGTGTTGTGCTCGATCATTCCACTCAAGAACCCCTTCCTGGAGCTGTTGTAAAATGGGGCTCTGCGGGCTCAGTGTGTAATGAAAAAGGAGAGTTTTTTATCAGTTCCACACAATCTAAAAAT
>JAKRSG010000158.1 GCA_022402405.1 Bacteroidia bacterium
GACTAAAAGATGAGTTTGAGGGAAGCATCAAACTTATATTTCAGCCTGGAGAGGAAAAACTGCCTGGTGGCGCCTCTTTAATGATTGCCGAAGGTGTATTAAGCAACCCAAAGGTAGATGCTATAGTTGGGCAACATGTTATGCCGCTTATTCCGGTTGGAAAAGTTGGCTTTAGAAGCGGCTTATACATGGCTAGTACAGATGAAATATATGTAAAAATAATTGGCAAAGGCGGTCATGGCGCCATGCCTCATTTGTGCATAGACCCTGTGGTAATAATGGCGCAATTGATAAATTCACTACAAACATTGGTTAGCAGACAAGCTAATCCCATTATACCAAGTGTATTAAGCTTTGGCAAAGTAATAGCGAACGGTGCCACCAACGTAATTCCAAACGAGGTTTACATGGAAGGAACCTTTAGAACCCTAGACGAAAAATGGCGTTCTAAAGCACATGAATTAATGTTAAGAACCGCACAATCTATTGCTGATGCAAATGGTGCAACGATAGAATTCGACATAAAAAAAGGCTATCCATTTTTGATGAATAACCCTGAGTTAACAGCCAGAACCCGAAATTTTGCTTGTGAATATTTAGGTTCAGACAATGTATTAGATTTAGATATTTGGATGGCAGCCGAAGACTTCGCTTATTATTCGCAAGAAGCTACAGCTTGTTTCTACCGTTTAGGTACCCGAAACGAAGCAAAAGGCATCGTTTCGGGGGTGCATACACCAACGTTTGATATAGACGAAAACGCCCTTGAAATTGGTGCCGGTTTAATGGCATATATTGCCCTTAAAGAATTGGCGAACTAGTATTAGGAAAATCCTAATACTGTTCGTACCAACTAAACTTACTCTGAACTATCTTCTCTTTTTCTTTCTTTAGGAAGTTGATGTACTGATCTGCAACAGGAGAGAATTTTTTGCCTTTTAACCAAATAATACTCCAATTGGTTTTCATTGGTAAACCAGTAACAGGAACGATTTGAAGCTCTTTATTTTTAAGCTCATTCTTAATACCAATTAAAGGCATAATAGAATATCCTAAACCAGCTATTAAGGCTTGTTTTACCGCTTCGTTTGAAGTTAATTCCATTTTCTTTAATACAGAAATTCCTTTGTTGGTTAGGTATCTTTCCATCGACTGACGAGTGCCAGAACCCTTTTCTCTAAAGATTAATGGCAATTGCTTAAACATTTCTTTTGCTGTAGTATTTTTCTTTAATTCTGGCTGTTTATTTCCAACCAAAAACAACTTATTTTGCAACAAATCCAATTTCTCAATTTTCATGTTTTCTGGCAATACAGAAACCAAAGCAAAATCAACAGCATTAGACTCAAGACTATCTAAAACCATTTGCTTATTGGTAACATCAACATTTAACTCCACTCCATTGTTAGTGTTAAGGAAATCAGTTAAAAAATATGGCAATACATATTTACCTGTTGATACAACTGAGATTTTTAACCTACCGGTTAAATGCCCCTTAAACGCTTGCGTTTTATAATTAATGGCATTTACTTGATTAATAATATTTTCTGCAGCTAAGGCTATTTCATGACCAAAATCAGTGATGTGAATCCTTCTTCCAATTACTTCTGTAAGAGGAATATCAAATTGATCTTGAAAATTTTTAAGCTGAATAGAAACAGCCGGTTGAGTTAAATTTAAGACCTCAGCAGCCTTAGTAACACTCTGAAATTGAACAACTTTTAAAAAGATGTGTAATTGGTTTAATGTATAGTTCATTTGTGAAGTTAATATGTAACATTACAAAGATAAATAAAAGAATATGCCCGTCAAGTAGGATTATTGCTACAAATCAAAAAAAACAACAACTAAACTAACTAACACAAATACAATAGTTTAGTTTAAAAATTTGTTAAAAAAGATGAATTTTTAAAATCAATTCAGAACTATGTTTATACATTTGAAGTGTTCAATTACGAAAGTCGAGAATTTAATTTTAAAATCCAAATTTCATTTTGATTAAAATTTATTCATAAAAACAAAACTACAATGAATCTTAACTTACTCATAGAAAACTTAACAAACCCTGCCCTACTGTTTTTCGTTCTCGGAATTCTAGCTGTTTACCTAAAAAGCGATTTAGAAATCCCCAGTAATTCTTCGAAGTTTATATCCTTGTATTTGTTATTTGCGATAGGTTTTAAAGGCGGCCAAGAATTATCGCATCAAGAGATGAGCAGTGAAATAGGCTTATCTATGTTGTTTGGAGTTTGTATATCTATGTTAATTCCAATCTACAGTTATTTTATATTAAGAAGAAAAC
>JAKRSG010000159.1 GCA_022402405.1 Bacteroidia bacterium
GTAAACCTCCTTGGCACCAGCACGCTCTGCAGAGTCTTTTACAGCTCTTTTCTCTACCTCTGTAATGCCAGATGGAATACAAATTACCATTCGTTGCTGTGGCTTTATCAGCTTAGATGTTTTTGGAATCATATCTATCATGCCTCTAATCATGTGCTCTGCAGCTTGAAAATCTGCAATTACACCGTCTTTAAGCGGACGAATAGTTTTGATATCTTCGTGTACTTTACCATGCATTTGCTGTGCCTGACTGCCCACTGCGATTACGTTTCCGCTTCTGCGATTGATGGCAATAATTGATGGCTCGTCTACAACTACCTGGTCTTTATGTATAATTAGCGTATTGGCCGTACCAAGGTCAATGGCTAAATCTTGTGTTAAAAAGCTGAATGCACCCATGAAATTCTTTTTCTCTTAAACTTTTCTCTTATCCTTTGCAAAATAATAATAATTCTCAATAAAGAAGTTATTGTGAATAATTAATGTTTAAAATGTCTAAATCCGCTAAAATACATAGGCATTTTATGCTCTTCGCAATAGGCAATTGAGGCATCATCTTTAATAGAACCCCCTGGTTGAATTACCGTTTTAATACCTGCTTCGTTAGCTATTTGCACACAATCTGGAAAAGGGAAAAAGGCATCACTTGCCATGCTAGCTTCGCTTAAGTTAAAGCCAAATCCTTGTGCTTTACCAATAGCTTGTTTTAGGGCATCTACTCTCGATGTTTGTCCACATCCAATTCCTAATAATTGCTTGTTTTTTACCAATACAATGGTGTTTGATTTGGTGTGCTTCGCAATTTTATCGGCAAATAATAAATCTTCAATTTCTGCAGCGCTAGCGTCAAAACTAGTTACTAATTTTAAATCTGCTGGCTCTACAATTTTTAAATCTCTGTCTTGAACCAAAACGCCGTTTAATACAGATCGGATGGTTTGTGTTTTTGGCAATACGCCGTTCTGTTGAAGGATGATTCTATTCTTTTTAGATTTTAAAATGTTTAAAGCTTCTTCTTCATATGAAGGAGCAATTAATACTTCTAAAAATATCTTGTCTATCTCTTTGGCTAATTCTGCATTAAGGGTTTGGTTCAGCACAATAATGCCACCAAATGCCGAAACAGGATCTCCTGCTAAAGCGTCTTTCCAAGCGTCTAAAATATTAGCTCTGCTAGCCACTCCGCATGGATTATTATGTTTAATGATAGCCACTGTTGGTTCGCTAAAATCGGAGATTAAGTTTATAGCAGCATCTACATCTAATAGGTTGTTGTACGATAATTCTTTGCCATGTAATATGCTTAAAAAATCGTTTAGTGCGCCAAAGTAAAATCCTTTTTGATGTGGATTTTCACCATATCGTAAGGTCTTTCCGTGTGGGAAGCTTAGCTTCAATGCAGTTTGGGTAATGTCTTTGGTAAAGTAATTCGAAATAGCCGTGTCGTAATGCGAGGTTACTTCAAAAGCCCAAGAGGCAAATTGTTTGCGGGTTGCTATATCGGTGTTTCCTTTTTCGTTTTCTAATAGGTTCAGTAGGGTAGGGTACTGACTCATATGCGAAACGATTAAACTATGCTTGTAATTTTTGGCAGCAGCTCTAATTAAAGATACGCCTCCAATGTCTATTTTTTCTAATATAGTGCTCTCATCTGTAGTTTTGGCAAGGGTTTCTTCAAATGGGTATAAGTCTACCATAACCAAATCAAACAAGGGAATTTCAAAAGATGAAATCTCTTCCATATCCTGCTCATTCTCTCTTCTAGCCAAAATTCCACCAAAGATTTTTGGATGTAGGGTCTTTACTCTACCTCCTAAAATACTTGGGTAACCAGTTAATTTTTCTACCGGAAAAACGGGTATCCCTAATTGTTCAATGAAGTTTTGTGTTCCTCCAGTAGAGTATATGTTTACTCCTAATTGGTGAAGACTTTTTACAATGGGTTCAAGGCCGTCTTTGTAAAATACTGAAATTAAAGCGTTTGAAATCTTTTGTTGGCTGTGCATGGACATGAGTTTAAGAGGCGCGAAGGTAGAATAAAAGCGTTAATTTTCTTCGCTCATCAAAACTTTTTCTAGAATTTGTGGTACATGTTTTTGCTCTAGGCCATGAATTTTTTCGGCTATATCTTTTACTTCGTCGCTTGGCTTAATATCAAAGGTAAATTGGGCTATCATTTCTCCCTCGTCGTATTGCTCGTTAACCCAATGTATGGTTATTCCGCTGTGTGTTTCATTGGCGGCCTTTACAGCCTCATGCACAAAATGTCCGTACATGCCTTTGCCTCCAAATTTGGGCAATAATGCAGGGTGCAAATTCACTATTTTACGTGGGTAGGCCTGAACCAAATACGCTGGAATTTTCCATAAAAACCCAAGCAAGGCAATTAAATTGGGTTCAAACAGAGATAGCTTTTTAGTAAGTTCCTCTTGGTTTAAAAATTCACTTTTAGTGATCAAAATCAATGGAACGGGATAGGATTTTATCTTTTCTATAATTCCTGCTTGTGGGTTATTGCAAAATATAGCCACCACTTGTATGCTTGGATGGTCTTTAAAATATTCGCAAACATTAATGGCATTACTGCCGCTACCACTGGCAAAAACAACGAGATTTTTCTTCATTAAAATCCTAATTCTTCTTTAAAAACTTTAATAAAAAGGCTATCTATATTGTTGTTTCCATTAAATCTTTCTAATGGTAAACTGCTAATGATAAAGTTAGTTCGGTTGTTACTAGTGGCAAATCTCTTTGCCATAACTGCCGATTTACCCTTCCATTCTATAGGCGATTGTCCGGCTTTGCTCTCAATAATTCCGCCAAAATACAGGGAGTCGAAGCCAATGCTTCCTGTGTTGTCTTGTATCTCAAACGGACGAGCGCTAGGGATAATGGCACTCGATTTTATAACAGGCCATCCTGTATTTACTGGCTGAACCAAAGCGTTTATATTTACTCTAAATACACTCGCAGGTGGCGGGTTAACAAGGCTTTTTATGGGTGTCCAGTCTAAGAAGTTAGACAAGGGATCAAAGTTGGAATTGATAGCTACTGCCATGAATAATTGTCCGCCATTGTTAAAGAAATCACTGCTCGTTCTTTGTCCGTATGAAAACGAAAATGTAGCATCGTCGCCAAACCAAACAATTTTCTTGAAGAATGCAAAGGCTTTGTTTTGGGCCTGAAAATCGGGCTGCAATTGAGTAAAGTTATTCTCTATAACCTCGGTTGCTTGCATCGTATCAAAACTAGTAATGCCAATTTTTGCGAGGTTATTGGTATAATAATTTTGCACAAAAATTTTGTTGCTAGTATATGCATTTACTAATAGAATATCACTGCTAACTTTTTTTACCCAAACTGCCGGACTAGCTGTAAAATTTGATTTAGAGAGGGCTTTGTCTACGGCTCTGATGTATATGATGTTATTAGATTGATGTTTTAATCCGAATACTGCATTGGTTAAAGCATTATTGCTACCGTTTACAAATACTTTGCAATCGCTGCTGTCTGCTTTTGGATTGTTAGAAACCATCAGAATGGAATTGGTATTTGCTGGTAAAATAAATGGTGCTCGTAGGGTATCGTTTAAATATAACTCGTAGTTTAAAATATCATCTTCACCGTCGGGGTCTTCTCCAAAAAGGGTGTATTTTAACACAGGAAATACATTGGTTGGATTCTGCGATGGAATACCAGCAATAGAGGCAGAAAATATGAACCTAACGGAGGGCTTTGAGTTTTTAATTGGGTAGAGAGTTGAGGCCGGACTAGCATCTACTTGCCCTAAATGGTCTATAGCTCTTACGTAAATGGCTATGTCTGCACTATCGTTGCCGGGCGGTATTTTAAGTAAGAAGCTACTATCTTGTTTGGTAGTGTACTGCCAGGTTTGTTGGTTGTCTGTAGAAATCTCGTATCCTTTGATAATTCCGCCTTCCGAAATACCCCACCAATGGGCTTCTACTAATGTGGTTAATCGGTTTTCTCCACTGCGTTCTATCTTGTCTACCACCATATACGTTTGTGGTGGGGCCGGAATGTTAGATGTTCCTTCAAAACCTTTTTTACATGCTGAAACAACAAGAATAAAAAGGAAAATTATTAAGTACTTCTGAATGTTCATCGAATATTAATTGGTTCAAACATACGGTAAAGCAGTTTTTTAACAAACCGTTTCGCGTAATAATAACATTTTAAGGGCGGTTTCTGCAGCTTCTATACCTTTGTTACCATGTTTGCCGCCGGCTCTATCCTGCGCCTGCTCGAGGGTATTGGTGGTTAATACGCCAAATATTACGGGTTTGTTAAATTTTAATCCTACTTCTGTAATGCCATGTGCGCAGGCATCACAAATAAAATCAAAGTGTCGGGTTTCGCCTTGTATTACGCAGCCAATACTAATAACGGCATCTATCTTTGGGTTGGAAGCTAAGTATTGCGCACCTAATGGTAATTCAAAGGTACCTGGCACTGCATGTAGATGTATATGCGAGTTCTTGATTCCTTTTTCTTTTAAAAACTCAATGGCTGCATCTCTCATAGAGTGGGTAATGCTTGGATTCCAATCAGCCACCACCAAAGCAATTTGCCACTTTTTACACTGATTACTCTTACTAACATTGGTTTCCGAGAGGTTTTTTAATTTGGTTGCCATCTTATTTTATTTGTTTACAAAGCTAAAGAACAATTTTCATTTCAGTGATATGCTTTTCTATTTTAGCTAAACTAATCTGTTTATTTTGGATGGCTATTTTACTTTCATCATGTTATTGAAATAATACTTCAAGTTACCAAAACAAAAAAGGCTGTTTCAATCATGAAACAGCCTTTTTTAATGGGTTTATAATTCTTAATTACTCTGCGCTAGCAGCAGTGGCGCGAGCTATGTATTTATCGATATCTTGAGCTTCTTGGGCATCAGGATATTCTTTTTTCAATTTCTCGTAAGCAGCAGTAGCTTCTTTGTATTCTTTTAATTCTTCAAAAGCTAAACCAGCTTTCTTTAAAAAGATAGGAGCAGTTAATTTGTTTTTGCTGGCTTGTGCAGCTTTCATGTACAAACTTGCACCTTTGCTGATATCATTTAACTCAACAAATGCATCTCCTTTTAAACCAATAGCCAATGGAGCTACTAATTCGTTTTCTGTGCTAAATTTATCTAATTTATCAATAGCATTTTGAAACTCACCTTTACGCATGTAACATACACCAGCATAATAGTGTGATAAATTACCAGCTTTGGTTAAGCCGTAATCGTTACCAACCGCTTCAAACGAAGCAAGAGCAGCGTCTATACTGTCTTTTTCAAATAATGCTTGAGCAGGGAATAAGGCTGCTTGTGCTTCTTTCTCTAATGGCTCTAAGTATAATTTGGTGAAACCAAAATACCCAGCAACCACAACTAAAGCAACCAATATACCTATATTGATTTGCTTCTTGTACGTGCTATAAAATGTTTCTACCTTGCTTGTTGTTTCAATTAAGGTAGTGTCTAAATCTAAGCCTGTGTTTTTTTCTTCTTTGTGCTCCATCTGGATTCGCTTTCTTATTCTTTAATAAACGGATAATTAGGTTCAAAATAAACATCTTCATATAATTCAGATGCATCTGGATAAGGAGAATTTTCGCTAAATGTAACCGAATCATTCACTACCTCCATCACTTGTTCTTCTATTTTCTCCAATTCTGCCTCGCTAGCATATTTTTTCTTTAATATAGTAGCTTTTACTTGCTCAATTGGATCTTGGTTTTTGTATTCTTCTACTTCTTCTTTGGTGCGGTATTTCGCAGGGTCGCTCATACTGTGTCCGCGGTATCTGTAGGTTCTAATTTCGAGTAGAGTTGGACCTTCGCCTTTTCTGCCTCTCTCAGCAGCTTTGGCTATGGCTTTGTGCACATCTTCTGCTTTCATGCCGTCTACAGATTCTGAAGGCATCTCATAACTTTCGCCAATTTTGTACATCTCGCGAACATTAGTAGTTCTGCCAACAGATGTTCCCATGGCGTATCCATTGTTCTCGATTACAAATATTACCGGAAGTTTCCATAACATAGCCATGTTAAAGGTTTCGTGTAATGCTCCCTGACGAGCAGCACCGTCGCCAAAATAACATACCGTTACCTGATCTCCTCCTCTGTATTGGTCGGCAAAAGCAATACCTGCACCCAATGGTATCTGTCCGCCCACAATTCCATGTCCGCCAAAAAAGTTGTGTTCTTTGCTAAACATATGCATAGAACCGCCTTTTCCTTTAGAACATCCTGTTACTTTTCCATATAATTCTGCCATTACTTCTCTGGCAGGTATCCCACAAGCCAAAGCATGGGCATGATCTCTATAAGCGGTTATTAATCTGTCGTCTTTTTTAAGGGCACTCATGGTGCCGGCTACAACAGCTTCCTGACCAATATACAAGTGGCAAAAGCCTTTAATCTTTTGCTGGCCGTATAACTGTGCCGCTTTTTCTTCAAACCTGCGCATGAGCATCATTTGCTCGTACCATGCCAGGTAGGTTTCTTTGGTGAAATTATTTGTTGCCATTTTTTTAAGAATTGCAAAAGTATACAAAATATTACTTTTGGCAAGTATTCTTTATTCTTTGATTTTCAGTCGACTTGCTTTATTCCAACTTTTTTTCTCTCTTTTTTCCGGCTCATTCTCTCGCATTATTCGGGCTGAACCAAGGCCTTTGAATGTTTCCTAATTTTGCTTTGGTATATTTGCCGCATGGAGATAATCATAATATTGATTCTAATTTTATTAAATGGAGTGTTTTCTATGTCGGAAATTGCCATGGTTTCTTCCAGAAAATCTAGTCTCGAACTAGCAGCAAAAAAGGGAGATCGTTCTGCTAAAAAGGCGCTCGATTTGGCCACAAACCCTGGTAAGTTTCTTTCTACGGTTCAAATTGGAATAACACTCATTGGAATATTAACAGGTATTTATAGCGGCGAAAAAATTCAGGATGATTTGGTTCAGTACTTAAATAAGTTTGCTTTTTTGGAAAATCAAAGCGAATCTATTGCTACTCTAATTATTGTGCTAAGTTTAACCTTTTTTTCTCTGGTATTGGGCGAATTGGTCCCTAAACGCATTGGCTTAACCATGCCGGAAAAAATATCCAAAACCTTAGCTTATCCCATGTATTATATCTCGGTAATTACGGCTCCGTTTATTTGGTTGCTTACGTTTACGGGTGATATACTCATTAAGCTACTCAGGATAAAACCAAGTTCTGATAGTAAGGTTACAGAAGAGGAAATTAAAGCTATTATTCAGGAAGGAACCGAGGGCGGTGCTATCGACGAAATAGAGCAGGATATTGTAGAGCGTGTGTTTAATTTAGGAGATAGAAAAGTAGCATCACTTATGACGCACAGAAACGATATTGTGGTGCTTAAAATGGATGATACAGCCGAGAATGTTAGAAATACCGTAAACAAAGAAATGCACTCAGTTTATCCGGTGGTGAATCATAAGTTTGATGTAATGGGTGTAGTGCTTCTTAAAGATTTATTTAAGTGTATTAATAAACCTGATTTTGTGCTTATAGATTACCTCAAAAATCCTCAGTTTATTTCCGAAAACCTATCGGCATACGAAGCGCTTAAGAACTTTAAAACCACCAAAAATCATCAATGTGTGGTGATTGATGAATATGGTCAGATGCAAGGCCTTCTTACCATGAACGATTTACTAGAAGCGCTGGTTGGCGATGTGTCGGATTTCTATTCGGAGGATTATCCATTTATAGAACGACCAGATGGCTCTTGGTTGGTTGATGGTCAGTACCCACTACCAGAATTATTGCATAAATTTGAATTAGATGATATGGCAGAAAGTTTGCCGTTTAACACTATCAGCGGGTTAATTTTGCATCAATTAAGAAGGGTGCCCAATACAGGCGATACGCTGCGTTGGCTAAATTTTGAAATTGAAATACTCGACATGGATGGTGCTCGAATTGATAAGGTTTTACTCACCCTACGCCCCTAGTTTATGTTTATCAGCAAGCTTACTCTTACACATTTTAAAAATTACGCTGAAGCCCAGTTTAGGTTCAGCCCGAACTTAAATGTATTTTATGGGAAAAATGGTGCGGGTAAAACTAATGTGTTGGATGCTATTTATTATTTGGCCATCACTAGGAGTTATTTTAATGCGGTAGACCAACAACAAGTGCAGCATGGTGAAAATTATTTTACGGTAGAAGCAGATTTGGTAAAGGGCGAACTAAGCGAAACCATTCGTTTGTTCTTTCAAAGAGGTATTGGAAAAAAATTATTGGTTCAGCAAAATGAGGTGGAGAAATTTTCTGACCATATTGGCAAAATGCCAGTGGTTATGATAGCTCCGGGCGATATTCAGCTTATTTATGAAGGCAGCGAAGAGCGCAGAAAGTTCTTTGATTTGCTTATTAGTACCTGCAATAGAATCTATTTAAATCAACTGCAAGCGTATAATAAAAGTTTAGATCAACGGAATAAGTTGCTTAAAGATTTTTATGAAAACAGGTATTTTGATAGAGATTTGTTAAATGTTTATAATGAGCAATTATTGCATGCGGGTTCCTATATTCAGCGTGTGCGAAATCAATTTATAACTGATTTTAGGCCGCTTTTCATGAGTAATTACAGGCGTTTGGTTGGAGAAGCTGAACTCGTAAATTTAACTTATGAGAGCGAGCTGAACCGAATACCGTTTCAGGATTTATTGCTTAAAAGTGAGTCGGCAGATATAGATTTACTACGCACAACAAAAGGAGTTCACAAAGATGATTGGGTGTTCGAAATTGAAGGACAATCGCTCAAAAAGTTTGGATCTCAGGGACAACAAAAAACGTATATTATCGCTCTTAAGTTGGCTCAATTTCAATATCTGCATATGCAAAAATCTGAAAAGCCTATTCTGCTACTCGATGATATTTTTGAGAAGCTAGATATGCAGCGTTTGCAGCAATTGTTTGCTTGGATTTCGGAAGGTTTGTTCGGACAAATATTTATAACAGACACGCAAGAATCTCGCTTGCGTGCCATGTTAGAAACTATTGATTTACCTTGTCATTATTTCCAAATTCCTTTGGAAGAATCTTCTCAAAATTAACCGTTCATTGAGGCCAAAAACTCTTCATTGTTTTTGGTAGATCTCATGTTTTTTAACATTAAATCCATGGCCTCTTCTGGGTTCATATCTGCTAGGTGATTTCTTAATACCCAAATTCTTTGTAGAGCGGTTTTTTCTAATAATAAATCGTCTCTTCTAGTACTAGATGAAACGATGTCGATAGCAGGAAACACGCGTTTGTTAGCTAGTTTTCTGTCGAGCTGCAACTCCATATTACCAGTACCATTAAATTCCTCAAAGATAACCTCATCCATTTTAGAGCCCGTTTCTGTTAAGGCTGTAGCGATAATGGTTAACGAACCGCCATCTTCAATTTTACGTGCCGCTCCAAAGAAACGCTTTGGTTTATGTAACGCATTTGCATCCACACCACCAGAAAGTATTTTACCCGAAGCTGGTTGTGCCGTGTTAAATGCTCTAGCCATACGGGTTATAGAGTCCAATAATATTACCACATCATGCCCACATTCTACTAATCTCTTGGCTTTTTCTAAAACTATATTAGCCAATTTAACGTGCTTCTCTGCTGGTTCATCAAAGGTAGATGCCACCACTTCAGCTCTTACGCTACGTTGCATGTCTGTAACCTCTTCCGGACGTTCATCTATTAATAATATCAATAAATAAACCTCTGGGTGATTCTTAGCAATAGCATTAGCAATGTCTTTTAATAATATGGTTTTACCTGTCTTAGGCTGCGCTACTATTAGTCCGCGTTGCCCCTTACCTATAGGTGCTAATAAATCTATGATACGAGTAGAATAGGTGCTGGCGTTATCTGCTAATCTTAATTTTTCATCTGGGAAAAGCGGTGTTAAATGCTCAAAAGCCACACGGTCTCTAACCTCAGAAGGGATTCTTCCGTTTATTGATTCTACTTTTACTAAAGCAAAATATTTTTCGCCCTCTTTTGGCGGACGAACAGTACCATAGCATGTATCACCTGTTTTAAGTCCAAATAATTTTATTTGAGAAGGAGATACATAGATATCATCAGGCGATGGCATGTAGTTATAATCCGAACTTCTTAAAAATCCGTATCCATCAGACATCATTTCTAACACACCTTCAGAGCTTACCAAGGCATCTAATTCTTGATAAGTGCTGCGTTCTTGTCTGTTTTCTTGTGGCGGTCTGTTTTCGTTTCCATTGCCGTTTTCTGGTCTTTGCTGACGGTTTTGATTGCGCTCATTGCGCCATTTATTGTCTTTGCGTTCAGCAGGATTATTAGGGTTTGGCGGGTTATTTATATTTGCTGGTTTTATGTAAGCAGGCTTATCAAGGCCTACAATTATTTTTTCTGTTCCAGTGTTTTCTGAGGTATCTACCTTAGAATTATCCGCTACTTTGGCGGTTTCATTCTCTGGTGTAGCACTAATAGTTGCCTCAATAACCTTTTCAGTTTCTTTACTCTCGCTTATTTCTGGCTGAACCAAAACTGATTCATCAGCACTTTTTACAGTTTTAGTAGTAAGCTTCTCTGCCTTAGGTACGCGAGGCCTTCCTCGTTTTTTGGGAGTGTCATTTCCTTCGTCGGCAAGTTTGTGTGCCGACTGATTTTGATTTTCCAAAATAGCATTAATTAAACCTTGTTTGTCGTGGTTAGCTGCGCTAATACCATAACTTTTAGCAATGTCTTTCAGCTCAGAAACGAGCATGTCGGTTAACGAATTTAAATCGTGCATGTAAATAAGTGAATATGTGAACCAATCAACCGAGGCCAGCTTATAGTTTGATGAACCAATAAATTTAATGGGGAGTTGATTGAGTGTGCAATAGTAAGGAATATAAAATTAATTGCAAATATTTTTTTAATTGCTGCTTAAATATTCGTTTTTAAGCGATTAGCCAAGTGCTTTTTTGTAAGTCGATAAGCATCTATTCCTAGCAAAAGTATGTTCTACCATAGGTTTTGGATAAGCAGAGGTGCCATATTCTGGAATCCATTTTTTGATATAGTTTAGTTGTTTGTCGAACTTCTCTGTTTGTAGTTGCGGATTAAACACTCTAAAATAAGGCGCTGCATCTGTGCCGCTGCCTGCAGCCCATTGCCAACCACCATTGTTTGCACTGAGGTCAAAATCTAAAAGCTTTTCTGCAAAATATTGTTCGCCCCATTTCCAATCTATAACCAGGTGCTTGCAAAGAAAACTAGCTACTATCATACGCACTCTATTATGCATAAAGCCAGTTTTGTTTAGTTCTCGCATGCCTGCATCAACAATAGGGTAGCCCGTTTGGCCCATGCACCAAGTTTTAAATTCATCTGGATTATTTACCCATTCAATTCTATCGTATGCGGGTTTAAATGCAGAATTGGCTACATGAGGGAAATGCCATAGTATTTGCATATAGAAATCGCGCCATATCAATTCATTTAAAAAGGTTTCGTTTAACGACCAAGCTTTCCTGGCTTTTTCGCGAATGCTAATGGTACCAAATCTAAAATGAATTCCAAGTTTGCTGGTTCCGGGTATAGCTGGGAAATTCCTGTTTTGAGTGTAGTTTTTTATGATGTCTTGCGAAACACTCTTGTTAGGGAAATGAAATTCTACAGTATGAAATCCAATATCAGTTAAACTTGGGTTTGGTTCAAACCGAAACGTTTGAGTGCATTTATGTAAGAGGGTTTCGCTGGGGTGTGCTTGGAAGGCTATAGGTAAATCGCCTGATTTTTGAGCATTTAATAGGCTTTTCCATTTTTTGCTGTAAGGTGTAAACACTGTATAGGGCTTCCCATCGTCTTTTACCACTTCGTCTTTTTCGAAAATACATTGGTCTTTATAGCTATTAAAGCGTATGCCTTGTTGTGTGGCCCAATTTTCTACTTGTTCGTCGCGCAATTTTGCATAAGGCTCGTAGTCGTGGTTGCAAAATATGTGTGTAAAGGCATAGGTTTCTCTCAGTTTTTTGAGCGCTTGAAGGGGATTGCCAATTAAAACCTGCACGCCGCTTTTGTAGTCGGCTAATTCTTTATTCATGAACTCTAATTGCTCGTGAATAAACTGAACGCGTAAATCTGTAGAGGATGGAAGTTTGCTTAAAATTTCGGTGTCGAATATGAAAATAGGCAACACTTCATCGCTCATTTGCAGCGCTCTGAACAAGCCTGTATTGTCGTTGAGGCGTAAATCTCTTCTCAACCAAAAAATACTTTTTATTTCCATGATAGTTTTAAACCTCCTAATCTTGAGATTGTTTTATATGTGGATGATTAGGTTAACTGTGTTAAGAAAATATTACCTGATTTGTAGTATTTTTGCTCAAATCTTAAAATTATGAAAAAAATATACTTTTTAGCAATAGGTGCCTTGTTGGCTACTATGCAAACTAAAGCTCAGGATTTGGAAATGTTTGATCCCATTAAAGAAACTCGCTTTATGGTAAACACACCTGAAATGAATATTTTGTTTAAATCAGGTGTTGGGGTTCAAGAAGAAAAAATCAACGGTGTCTGGAAAAAAGAAGGTCGTTTTATTGGTGTTCAAGATGAAAAGGGTAACCAAATAGAATTTGGTGAGGATGAATGGGATTCTACCACCAACTCTTATTTATTGGGAGAGAGAATTACGAATAAATTCGTGTATGACGGAACGGGTAGGGTGATTTCGAATTACATGTTAATTATGAGTGAGGGTGAAAAGCAAATGAGCAGAACCTTTACTTATACGTATGATGGTTCTGGAAAATACTTACCAGTTAAATCTATCGATTCTATTTTTGGGGATGTTCCAATGAATTATGAATCTACAGATTCAATTGTTTACAATGCCTCAGGTAAAATTGAGCAAAGAATTGAGTCGATGAGCTTATTAGGCATGAACATCTTAAAGTCGAGAAAAACATATACCTACGATGCTTCTGGAAATATCACAGATGTTTTAGTAGAGGAGCATGATGGCGCTAATTGGGAAGATAATATTCGTTTTACTTTAACTTACAATGGAAGTAATCAAGTGCTTATTCAAAAGTCTGAGTTTTTTGATGGAACCGAATGGAAATTTGATGATTTGGATAGTTTCTCGTACAACGCGGCTGGAAAAATAATTAGCTCAGTGGAATTTAATTCTGGTATGAACCAAATAGAACCTTCAGGGAATAGCCTTTATACATATTCTGGTGATAACTTATCTGAAGTAATCGAAAGAAGTTGGAATGGTACTGCTTACGAAAATGAAAATAAAGTAGTTTTAAATTACGATGGAAGTGCATTGGCTTCTGTTTATTTCTTTGATTGGTTGGGTTCAGATTATGAAACTGAACACAGCATGCGTATAACATTTACTAGTGGTTCTGTTGGACTTGCTTCTGCAAAAAACTTACCTAGTGTTCAGATGTATCCTAACCCTGCTGTAGAGTCTATCTCGTTTGATGGCATTATTGCATCTGCTTTAGTTCAAGTGATAGATGTTCAAGGAAAAGTATTGTTAAATGAAACGGTAAATACTGCTCAAAACAATATTTCTGTGGCTCATTTAACTAGCGGAATTTACTTCGTGAAAATTCAAAGCGGTTCGCAAATAGTGGTGAAGCGTTTAGTAAAAGATTAATCGTTTTGTTTAATAATAAAAAAGCGGTTCAACCTAAATTGAACCGCTTTTTTTATTGAATTTCTGCTAGTAATTTCAACATCAGTTTATACGAATTACTTGGGTTTTTTATCTGATTAACAGTGCCACATATAAAGACGTTTTTCTCTTTACAGTAAAAGGTAAATGCTCCAGATAAACCAGAATGACCATACAAAACGGGCATTGCTTTAAATGGTGAAAATATTCGTGGCAGTTTAAATTTCATCATCCCTACACCATACTGAATAGGGAAGAAGATATTATTCCATTCACTTTGCGCCTCATTTAAATATTCTGTGGGAAATAAGGTGCCGTCGAAAAATGATTGTAAAAATTTGGCGCTTTCTTCTGCTGTTGAAACAATGCCTCCATCTGCTTTAAATGAACTCATTGCTAATGGCATTTCTCTTGACTCTTTTCCGTAATATATATTCGGAATAGATTTGTCGGCTGGATTTAAATACATAAACGTTCTGTTCAATTCTAAAGGCTTACAGATACGTTCGTCTAAAATATGATTGATTTTATTTTGTAATAGAGTCTCCAATATTTTTCCTAATAACTGAAAATTGGTATCAGAATAATGTGCCTTCTTTTTGGCTCCTGGCTTAAAATGTGGCTTCATGGTTTTAGAAAGCGCAATGGCTTCTTCAAAGGTCCACGATTGGTCTTTTCCCTCACCCAATTCTGCTAAAATAGATTTACCAGTAGGTTTCTTTCCTTGAAAATAATCTGGTAATCCAGATGTTTGAGCCAAGAGATGTTTTATGGTAATTTCGCCACTATAATCTTGCCCTTTATATTTATGTAACCCTCGCATGATGTTTTCTGGTAAATACATAGATATTGGGTCATCTAACCTAATTCTGCCTTCTGAACACAACTGAAAAACAATAGCAGTTATGTAAAGCTTGGTAGTACTGGCAATAAAATATTGCGATTTCCCTTTTAAATTTCCGGCTGAACCAAGCCATGTTTCTTGGCTTTTTTTGATGAAAATGGCGTTGCCAAAAATTTCTTTGTTATCTACATTTTTATCGAGAATCAATTGAAGTTTTTCTCTTGGTAGTTTTATGTTTTGTGCCATACTTTCTTGAATACTAAATGCACTTATTAGTATCAAAAATAAACTAGTTTTTTGTGCTATTAGCTGAAGCTTGATTGTCATTATTTGTTCTATATTTTAATTGTAATCCCATTAAAAAATTACGTAGGATTTGATCTTTACATACTCGATATTGGTCTTGATTCGGATTTCTAAACAAAGCACTCAATTCATGCCTGCTAAATTTAAAATCTGCTAATAGCAATATCGATAATATATCATCGTCTTTTAGGTTCAGAGCGATCTTAAGTTTTCTTAAAATTAAATTATTGTTTAAGCTTTTCTCAGGCTTTGGAGTTTCATCATCTTTCTTGCCTCTATTCTTAATGATAAACCCATTTAAAAAGGCAGCAAGTTCTATGTCATACAGCCCCACAAAATCTGGGTCCTCATCTTTTTTGAGCCAATTACTCAAGGTCTCTCTGCTTACCTCCAATGTGCCTATGGCAAACGTCTCCATCATTTTGGTGTCGTTTAAGGAAAAGGCAAATCGCAAGCGTCTTAATATATCATTGTTTTGCATAACGGATTTAACAGCATGCAAGATAATGTTATTGTGGTATATTATAATTTAGATTTTTCTGGCTTTAATAAAAAGCTCTTGTGGCATTTTAAACAACGATAACGCCTATATCCAGGGCGTATTATTTTGTGTAAAATCGATCTCTTGATTCTTTCTAAGTCTATTTCGCTTTGACACTTGGGGCATTTCATACCGCGATTATAAAAATTTGATTCTACTTTAATGTTAATTATTTACTATTTGGTAGGATTTGTATAGTATTGGGGGTTTTATGTAGATTTTGTACTACAAATGAGTTGCTATTTTGTGATTCTCAAAAAAGTATATTTGTTGCTAGAAATTATGATATCATGAAAATAAACTCAATCATTCAATCTATTGTAGGGAGCTTGCTTTTAATATTGCTGTTTCCTTCATGTGCTCCAACCCGACTAGTAAAGCCTTTGCAAAAAGGGGAGCAAGCTATTGGTGGAAACTTTGGTGGGCCGCTCATAAAATTAGGTAGTACGCCCATTACAATTCCATATACAAGTGCCTTTTATGCAAAAGGCTTAACAGATAAAACTTCTGTTTATGGTTCTATGCATTTAACGGCTCTGGCCTTTGGGGTATTTCAAACAGATATAGGAGTTTGCAGAGAATTGTATTCAAACCAAAAATATGAAATGGGTTTAAGTGTAAATCCTGCTCTAACATTTGCCGTAGATCGTTGGGAATGGAATACAAAAATTTGGCCTCAATTAGATGTAAATATATACAAAAATTGGGGAGCAAAAAAAATGTTATATGCTGGAGTTAATCATTGGTTTGAGCCCAGTAATATGAGAGCACACAATGAAAAACAAGAGAAGTTTGTATATGTTAATCCGCATGTAGGTTTTATGTATACGCCCAAAAAATGGACCTATGGAATAGAAACCAAATGGGTGGCACCGAGTGTTTCAAATGTGCCTAATGTGGCCGATTATATTGGTATAAATAAAAAGGGTGCTATTGGTGTTTATGTTCAATTTGTAAGAAGATTCTAATGAAAAGTATAACTCGTTTTTGGTTCAAAACAATAGTGTTGTTTTGCCTAAGTTTTAGCTTAAGTTCTTGCCTCCGTTTAGATAGTAATTTGTATAATATTAGCGATAAAATTACAGAATACAAATGGGATAACTACACAGGATTGCAGGATTTTAAATTGGATGATTCGTATAAAATTCAGGATAGTATGCACCATGTGTTTACGTTAAAT
>JAKRSG010000160.1 GCA_022402405.1 Bacteroidia bacterium
CGAAAAAGATTTTGATGTTCAAATAATTACTCAGAATGTAGACGATTTGCATGAGCGTGCAGGTAGCAAAAATATTTGGCACCTACACGGCGAAATTGTAAAAAGTAGAAGTACTAAATATGATCAATTGGTGTATTCAATAAATGGGGAATATTTAAACATGGGTGATGTATGCGAGTTTGGAAGTCAGTTAAGGCCGCATATTGTGTGGTTTGGAGAGGCTGTACCTGCCATAGAAAAGGCTATAGAATTTGTTGAGGCCGCTGATATTTTGGTTATTATAGGAACTTCATTGCAGGTATATCCTGCAGCAGGTTTATATTCATACTTTTCTCCAGATAATCCTATAATTTTGGTTGATCCAAAACCTCAAATATCATACATGAAAAATTTGCATATTATTGCAAAAAATGCTGTAGAAGGAATCAAAGATTTAAGCAATAAATTATATGAGCTCTATTGAAATAGATAAAAAAGAATTGCGGATAACGCTTATTCAACAAGGAATTATTTGGGAGAGTAGTGCAGCAAATCTAGAATATCTAGATTCGATAATCCCTGAACTTGCTGGTAAAACTGATATCATTGTGCTTCCAGAAATGTTTAACACTGGTTTTAGCATGCGACCACATTTGTTTGCCGAGGAGGCCAATGGCATAGCGCAAGAAAAAATGCAATATTGGAGCACGTTAACTCAGGCTGCTATTTGCGCAAGCATCATGGTTAGAGAAGGTGATGCGTTTTATAATAGGTTCTTTTGGTTCGAACCAAAACCTAATACGAAAACATATGATAAAGCCCATTTATTTAGGATGGGTGAGGAGCAATTGCATTATAATAAAGGCAATAAGCAAGTGATTATAGAATATGCCAACTGGAAAATTGCACCATTTATCTGTTATGATTTAAGGTTTCCGGTTTGGAATAGAAGAAGGCCAGATTTTGACTATGACTTGGCTATTTATGTGGCTAATTGGCCTCAAAAAAGAATAGCTCATTGGAGAGCTTTATTACTTGCAAGAGCAATCGAAAATCAGTCGTACATAGTGGCTGTTAACAGAATTGGGGAAGATGCATCGGGAATATTGCATAATGGTGCTTCTTGTGTAATAAACATGCAAGGGGATGTTTTGTATGATGCAAATGATGAGGCTGTTTGTCACACTATTAGTATTTCTAAAAGCGATTTAACAAACTATAGGGAAGTTTTCCCCGTTGGTCTTGATGCAGATAGGTTCAATTTAACAGATGCATGCAACGATAATGCAACTAATTTAATCAGTTAAGAAAGGATTATAAAATGACGAATAAAAGAGTATTGTTTTTTATGATGGCAACTACATTTTTTGCCACTTCATCTTGGGCTCAAAACAAGAAAAAAGGCGCCGCTAAGGATTCTCCAAAAGTAGCAGAAACACCAGCTGTAAAGGGTGTGGTTGAGTTCTTATATAATAAATATGATTTTGGAACCATAAATGAAAAAGGTGGCAGAGTAAATCATCTTTTCAAATTCGTAAATACAGGTTATGGTCCAGTGAAATTAACAGACGTAGTAACAACTTGTGGTTGTACTCAAACTACATGGTCTACTCAATCTATTAATCCTGGTGATACGGGATTTGTTAAAGTAGTTTTTGATCCAGATGGCCGACAAGGTAAGCTAGATAAGGTGATTACCGTAATCTCTGATGGTTCTCCTAAATCTCAGTCTTTAACTATAAAGGGAAATGTTTACCCATCTAGGTTTAATTTTGCGAATACCTATAAGTATCAGTATGGAAATTTAGCTGTAATTAGCAATATGTTGAACTTCCCGGCAGTAAAGCACACCAAGTATGATTCTACTGAAATTGGTTTTTACAATATGAGCAACAAAACTATTTATGTATACAGAATCGATGCTCCCAAAAATATATTAGTTAATAAACCTTATGATTACATGCCGCCAAATACGGGCATGCAAATAAAAGTGAAATATTATCCTGATCGTCCAGTTGAATTTGGTCCGGTTAAACATGAAATTAAGATTCATACCAACGATGATTCTATTCCTACAAAAATATTTTATGTATCGGCTAATATCGTTCAGGATTTTGGAAACTTGGATAAGTCGGCTAAGAAAAAAGCACCAAAAGCAGTATTTAATAAAACAGAAATCGACTTAGGAAATAATTCTCTTTTTACTACTCCGGTAGCTAAGTTCACTATTACAAATAAGGGCAAGCAAGATTTGATTATTCATAAGGTAATTAGAACGTGTAATTGTCTAGCACCCGAAT
>JAKRSG010000017.1 GCA_022402405.1 Bacteroidia bacterium
AGCAGCATAGTAAGCTACCGCTGAATCACTCCACACCAAAAGACCACCAAAAGTTCAACTTGTTTTTCATTGACCTAAAATAGTTGCTATGCCATTCAACGTATTAAAGACATATCCGCAGTTATTGGAATTGACTCATTTAAATGTGCCTCAAAGAGTTCAATCATTACAAGGTATTTTTAAACGAGATATCGAAGAAAACCCAGGTTTACATTTTAGAACAAAAACCATTCGGCCTATTAAAGGTGAAGAGCCGGCTATGGTGATTTTGTTTCGTCATTTAACCACAGAAGAAATTGAAGTTGAAGACGAAAACGGCAATAAATACACCAAGCGAATTTTTGAAATGGACAGGTCGCAACGTTTACACTGGATTAAGTTTCATTTGGAGGAAAAGAAGAAAAACAATGTAGAAGTATTTAGTGTAGAAGAAAGAGACCAGAAAAAGCGAAAAGACATTATCAGGACATATATCTATGATGTGGAGCAGAAATACTTAATTGTATTAGACCCACAGCGGACCCTAAAGGATTATTATCTGGTAACTGCCTACCATTTGAACAAGGATTATGGAGAAAAGAAAATAAATAAATTAATGAAAAGAAGGCTACCTGAATTGCATTAAAAGCGCAAGGCTCGGTACATTTCTGGATGTATCGAGCCTCGAAACTCCTTTTTCCAAATGGTAAAATGAGCGTTGCGAAGGAAAGGATATTTTGAGTTATTAACAAGCACTCCACAAAAAAAAGTGCAATTATCAGAAGTACAAAGGATTAATTTTAAATGGAAACACCAAGTTTTAAAGAAGACCATATTAGCCAAATTCCGGCATTGCAAATGTTGGTGAATTTGGGTTATACGTATTTAAGTCCGGCAGAAGCCGACAGGCAAAGAGGCGGCAAAACTTCCAATGTATTGCTGGAGGATGTGTTGAGGAAGCAGTTGAAGGAAATCAATAGCATCCGAGTAAGTGCTACCAAAACCAGCATTTTCACCGACGAAAATATTGAACGGGGTATATTGGCATTGAAAAATTTGCCAATGAATGAGGGATACATTGCTGCCAGCGAAAAAGCATACAACCTGCTTACCTTGGGTCAGGCATTAGAACAAAATGTAGATGGCGACAAAAAGAGTTTTACGCTACAATACATTGATTGGAAAAACATTGGTAACAATGTGTTTCATGTAAGCGAAGAATTCAGCGTAATGCGAAGCACTAGCAAAGAGCATTACCGCCCCGATTTGGTTTTGTTTGTGAATGGCATTCCTCTTTGCATTATTGAATGCAAAAGACCAGATATGAAAGAGCCATTGAAACAGGCTATCAGTCAAACGCTAAGAAACCAGCAGGAAGATGGCATTAGGAGTTTATATGTATACTCTCAATTACTGCTTTGTATATCTTCCAATGATGCAGTTTACGGCAGCAATGATACAAAACCCGAATTTTTCGCAAAATGGATTGAAAAGTTTTGCAGTGATAAAGAAGAAGCAGAATATAAATCCAAATTAAAAGAGCTAAAGAATAAAACATTATCTAAAAAACTAACGGATGAATTATTTGCCGACCGATTTAAATATGTCAGAAATTATTTCAATGAATTAAACAAGGCCGAAATACAACCAACTGTTCAGGATGAGTATTTGTATAGCTTATGCCGCCACGAAAGACTAATGGACTTAGCCTTCAACTTTATTTTGTTTGAAAATGGAGTTAAAAAAATTACCCGTTATCAGCAGTTTTTCGCTATTAAAAAATCTATGCAACGCATCAGAAATGTAGCGAATGGAAAAAGAAAAGGCGGCGTTATCTGGCATACTCAAGGAAGCGGAAAATCTTTAACGATGGTGATGTTGGCTCAAGCCATTGCCATGGAACCGAGCATTCGCAATCCGAAGATTGTGTTGGTTACCGACAGAACAGATTTGGACAATCAGATTACAGGTACTTTCCGCAAGTGTGGGAGGTTTGTAGAAAATGCTACCACCGGGCAACGATTGGTTGAATTACTTGAAAGTAAAAGCGATGCAGTAGTAACCACCATTATCAATAAGTTTGTGGCAGCTGTAAAGAAAATTAGCCAACCTTTAGAAAGTCATGATATTTTTGTTTTGGTAGATGAAGGACATCGAACGCAGCATGGAACTTTTAATATTGATATGCAAAAGACCTTGCCGAATGCCTGTTTTATTGCCATGACAGGAACGCCGCTATTTAAAAAAGACAAAAGCACAGCAGAGAAGTTTGGCGGAATGATTGATGCTTATACGGTTGACCAAGCAGTAAAAGATAAAGCAGTTGTACCTCTACTATATGAAGGACGATTGGCGTTACAAGAAGTAAATGCCAGTCCGATAGATACTTTTTTTGGCATGGTTGCCGAGCCATTAACTGAATATCAAAAGGCGGATATTAAAAAGAAGTTTGCACGATACGACCATTTGAATTCGGCAGAACAAAAGATGCGAATGATTGCTTGGAATATTAGTTATCATTTTCGCGAAAATTGGCAAGATAAAACTCCGTTCAAAGGTCAGTTGGTTTGCGATAAAAAGGTGAATGCCATCAAATACAAAGAGTATTTTGATGAAATTGGCATAATAAGTTCCGAAGTATTGATTTCATCTATTGATGAAAGAGAAGGTGAAGACAGTGCTTTTGAAAAATCAACTGAAAAGGAAAACCAATTTTGGAAAAAAATGATGGACGAACATGGTAATTCTAAAAGTTATGAAAAGAATATTATCAGTCGTTTTAAAAATCAGAAAGACCCCGAAATCATTATTGTAGTAGATAAATTACTCACGGGTTTTGATGAACCTAAAAACACGGTTTTATATCTCACACGCAATTTACAAAGTCATAAACTATTACAAGCCATTGCAAGGGTAAACCGTATTTATCCTGACAAAGAATTTGGTTATATCATTGACTATTATGGAGTAATTGAAAATCTGGATGATGCCTTGCAGTTGTATTCGTCTTTTGAAGACTTTGATGATGAAGATTTGGCGGGAACAATGACCAATATTTCGGAAGAAATCAAAAAATTACCACAAAAGCATTCCGACCTTTGGGATATTTTCAAAACCATTGCCAATAAACGTGATGCGGAGGCTTATCAGCAATTATTGAAAGATGAAGCGATACGAGTTTTGTTTTACGATAAACTAGCTGCATTTGCCAAGGGCTTAAAACTAGCTTTATCTTCTATTCAATTTCATAAAGAAGTAGAAGAAAAGGTAATCAATCGCTATAAAGAAGATTTGACAATGTTCTTAAAATTGCGTTTAGCAGTTGTTGAGAGATATAGCGATGAAATAGACTACAAACAGTACGAAGGCCAAATTCAAAAACTGATTGACACCCACATTACCACCGAGAAAATTGAAACCATTACTAAGTTGGTTAACATTTTTGATAAAGATAAATTTCAACAAGAGGTAGAAAACACCACAGGAAAAGCAGCCAAAGCCGACAAGATTGCCAGCAGAACAGCGAAGCACATCACAGAAAAAATGGATGAAGATCCTGCTTTTTACAAAAAGTTTTCGCAAATGCTGAGAGAAACCATTTCAGACTATGAGGCAAAACGACTCAGTGAAGCACAATACTTGAGCAGAGTTCAAGACATTATGAACAATGTGTTGGCTCATACCGACAATGATATTCCAGAGCAGTTAAAAGACAGAGATGTTGCCAAAGCATTTTACGGTTTGACAGTTGAGGCACTTTCAGAAAAGATACAAGATAATGTTGTTCG
>JAKRSG010000161.1 GCA_022402405.1 Bacteroidia bacterium
CACATTCAAAAAAAACATACGGAAATTAATCTGCCAAAAGAGAATCAATTGGGTGGGGTAAGAATGGGTTTATTAGGGGGTAAATTAGGTATATGCAATTGTTGTAAATGAAAAAAATATTAATACTTTTAACTTTAGTTTCAATTAGTAGTTATTCGAAAACTTCGACCAACTCTTTATTAAATTATATCATGAAAGAAAATCAAGTTACTAAAAATGTAAATCTTATACGGACTGACTTTACGGACGAAAATATTTGGAAGGAGGTGCTTAGAGAAATTACAACACCTTCCAAAGATTATGGTTTTGTATCGTATGTTACACCAATAAATGATATCGAAAATAAACTCAAAACGGCAGAAAACTTAATTTCAAATTTGCCTAAAGATTATAAGTTTTCCTTTTTAATATTGTTTGATAGCGTAACAGTTAAACACAAAGACAATATTCTCTTGGTTGTGGATTTATCCAAAAAACAACATAGATCATTTCGCGTAAAACCCTGCGACCTATGGATGGTAGAAAACAACTTGTCCATAGCCAACATTGATTTCGAGGAATTCTCAAATAGTTTAGACAGTAATCAGATATTTAACGGATTCAAACAATAAACAAAAGCACATAACAAACGTCTTGAGTCATTGCCGAATTTGTGGTGATTGTGTGTTTTGTTTTACGAAGTTTCTTTTATCTTAGTTGAGAAATTAGCCTTCGCAAGCGGCAACTGCGCAAGGCACCAAAACGTTAGGGCACATGCTAAAAGAGCCAACGCACATTCAAGCACATTTGGTTTTTGCCGACACGCAAAGCCCAAACAAAAAACCAAAAGAGCTTGAATTTTTGCCAACGCTCGGACGACATAGAAAAGAAAAAGAATGAATAAAAAAGACCTTTCAGAAAGGGACATATGTACAAAATTCATAACTCCAGCCATTGAGAAAGCAGGCTGGGACAGACTGACTCAGCTCTTAGAGGAAGTGACTTTTACTGATGGGAAAATCTATGTACGTGGAAAATTGACTGCTAGAGGAGCTAGAAAAAGAGCAGACTACATTCTTTACTACAAGCCCAATATTCCAATAGCTATAATTGAAGCTAAAGACAATAAACATTCTGTGAGAGCTGGAATTCAACAGGCTTTAGAATATGCAAAAATTCTTGATATCCCTTTTGTATTCAGTAGTAATGGAGATGGCTTTGTTTTCCACGACAAGACCAAACAAAGTGATGACATCGAAACAGAATTGGATTTAGACAGCTTTCCATCACCTGAAACCTTATGGAACAAATTCAACCAATTTAGAGGTATAGTAACGGAAGAAGCGGAAAAGGTTGTTGGTCAAGATTATTATTTTGATGGAAGCGGAAGAAATCCAAGGTACTACCAACAAATTGCAGTAAACCGTGCAGTTGAGGCAATAGCCAAAGGTCAAGACAGGATTTTGCTCGTAATGGCGACAGGAACTGGCAAAACTTACACAGCCTTTCAAATCATACACCGACTTTGGAAAAGTGGTGCGAAAAAGCGAATCCTTTTTCTTGCGGACAGAAACGCATTAATTGACCAAACTCGAAGGGGAGATTTTAAACACTTCAAGGATAAAATGACGGTTGTTAAAAACCGTATGATTGACAAAAGCTATGAAGTCTATTTGGCTTTATACCAAGGTTTAGCAGGTTCAGATGAAGAGGCAAATGCATACAAACAGTTTTCTCCTGAATTCTTTGACTTGATTGTTATTGATGAGTGCCACAGAGGAAGTGCCAAAGAAGATAGTTCTTGGAGAGAAATTCTCAACTATTTCAAAAAAGCAACTCACATTGGTTTAACAGCCACTCCGAAAGAAACAAACGAAGTTTCAAATAGTGAATATTTCGGAGACCCAATTTACACTTACTCATTAAAACAAGGAATTGATGATGGTTTTCTTGCCCCTTACCGTGTGGTTCGAGTGAATTTAAATATAGATTCAGAAGGCTGGCGACCTGAGGTAGGTAAAAAAGATAAAGATGGAAATGAAGTTGAAGACAGGGTTTACAACCGTAAAGACTTTGATAGAAACTTAGTAATTGAAGAGAGAACACAAGCGGTTGCAAAAAAGCTTACCGAGTTTCTGAAAGGATATGACCGCTTTGCAAAAACCATTGTATTCTGCACAGACATCGACCATGCAGAACGAATGCGGACAGCCTTATCAAATCTGAATGCTGACTTGGTTTCAAAAAACCACAAATACATAATGCAGATTACTGGAGATAATGATGAAGGCAAACGA
>JAKRSG010000162.1 GCA_022402405.1 Bacteroidia bacterium
TATCAACTAAGCTTGCATAATCGCCAATACCTACTTTTCTGCGAGCGGCAAAGAAGTTTGGTTTAGGAGTAGTTCCTGGTGTATCAACATAAATATATTTCACTACACTATCACGCAAGCTATCACGTTTTACGTTACTAACTGCTAAAAGTCTAACTGGCCAAAAACCTCTTCTGTTAAAAGTATATTTAAAACGATTATCATATTTAGCGGTATCAATATATTGTTGAGTAGTATTGGCAACCGGAGTTCTTGCATAACCTGGTAATAATGGGTTTTCGCCCGGCAAATCCCAGAAAGCTCTGCTTGTATTGGTACTAGTACTAACCAAATCATACGGACTATTAATCCAAACTGTATCTGTTGGCACTGTAGTAGTAGTAGCCTGACTAGGGAAGAAGTTAGCTATAGGTGGTAAAACAGGACCTCCGCCCGCACCTACAATTTCTAAACGCATATTCGGACGAATTGTACTAGAGCTGGCAGCGGTATTGGTACAATTACCTGCCGCATCAGAATTTCTCCAAACAGAACTTGTGAAAGAAGTTGTAGAATTAAAAACAGCAGCGTTGTAGTTGTAACAAGAGTTGTTAAAACATACATCGACTAATATATTTTCGGTTGGATTCCAAGCGATAGGCGTTGAAAAATTATGTACATTCCAACCATTATTGTCCGTGTAAAAAACCGGACCAAAAACTGTTGTTAAACCAACATCATCAAATGCTGTGGTTAAAGCGGTAGCAGTAGTTTTTTTGATTTTAATAGTAAAATCAATTAAACCAAAACCCGTACAAGAAATTAATCCTTGCTGAGTAGTGCTTGCCGAAACATTAAATGCTAAACTTCTGATGTTTCCAGCATTACCACCTGCGGCAACAATTTCAGAGCCACGAATCAAAAATTGATGTCTGGCACCCCAGTAATAATGACCATAAGGCGATGGATACCCAGTGTTAGTATTGGTGGTGGTACCCGTACCAATAGTTACAGTTTGTGATTGGGCCTGCATCACAAACAAAGTGAGAAATAAAGCAAAAACAAGCCTCATTTTCGATTGTAAAATTTGAATCATATATGTCTTCGTTAAATTATTTTTATATAATTTGGAAAGTCGAATCTATTTATTTTTTTCTAAATATCAAAAAAAGTATACAAATACCTCATTTTTAAGACATTTTTAAGAAAATTTATTTGATTCCAACAAAACTTGAATCATTGAGAGAAAGCAAAAAATTCAACAAATCAATTTTTTCTATCGGCGTTAGGTTCAAACCACCTTTATGAAAATTCTTACTTATCATTGGATCAACTGTTGGAGAATTTTTTGTGCCAGAATTGTAAAATTCTATAACCTCCATGAGCGTTTTAAACCTACCATCATGCATGTAGGGTGCTGTAAAAGAAAGGTTTCTAAGTGTAGGAGTTTTCATTAAACCAAAATCTTCTGGTTTTCCTGTAATCCTCATTAATCCGCTGTCTTTTGGCATTTCATCCAAGCCATTATTATGAAAAACAAAATCTGTAAAAAATGGAGAACTCGCATTTCCGTGACAATGAAAGCAATCTCCTTTTTCAGTGCTATAAATGATGAATCCATTAAGCTCACTTTGTGTTCTTAAACGTTCTCTTCTTTCGGCTTTATCCCAATTAGAATTTGAAGAAATTAATGTTCGTTCAAATTGAGCAATAGCCTTAGCCAACTTAACAGAGGTAATACTGTCTGAACCAAAAGCTCGTTTGAATAATTTGGGATATTCAGGATGTTGTTGAAGTCGATCTATAACACTGCTTAAATTAGGATTAGCCATTTCTGTTGGGTCTAAAATTGGAGCTATGGCTTGACGTTCTAAATCTGTTGCACCACCATCCCAAAAATATTTGTGATTGGTTAGGTTGTACCTATCTGCCCAAGCTAAATTAAACAAAGGCATGGCTTGTCTTTTTCCTACATGACCAAGTGCTCCTATACTAAATCTTCTATTGTCTGAAAAAGATGATAATGTTGTATGACAGGAGGCACAACTTTGCGAATTATTTACAGATAAAATAGGATCATTAAACAACCTCTTACCTAAATCTACACCTGCAATGGTAAGAGGATTATCATTAGGAATTGGAAAGTTAGTCCAGCCTAAAACCTTTGGTATTTGAAGATTATACGGAGTAGGATCATAAGCATAAGGATCTGCTGCGATAGTAGCTGGATCTTTTTTACATGCATATATAAAAATTAATATGCCTGAAATTACTATTAATAGCTTTTTCATTTTTGTTAATTAAGTTCCTTTATAGATAGTAAATCCTTCATGTTTTTACCCATCTTGTCAACCCCAGGATCTGTGTCGCTATGAATAACAGTCCCATCATTTTTGAAACTGAATACTTCTGGATTTTGATATAATTCATTTACATCCATAACCATATTAAAAGTTGGCGTTTTCGACTTCACTTTAAACGAATTTAAACTGATAGTTTGGTAAGGAGCATGTTTGTCGCCTCCAATATCAAATGAGTAACTTTCTCCATTATTTATTAACCCATTTATTCTAAAGAAAATATATCCTGTACTCCATGTCCAAAACATGCTAAATGCCGGATCTAAGGCTCCTTCCTGCAAACCACTATGATTTCTAACGCTATCAACCCCAAGTAAAACGGTCATGTTTTTATAATTACCAGGAGGAACATTATCAATTGTAAATGATGTAGTTGAAGAAATATTGGCATCTAGCAAGTGGTAAGTTCCCAAATTAATTTTTTCGCCTTTATGATTTTCTAAAGTAACGTTGCTGAAATAATGTCTAATTTCTCTGATGTTAAATGTATCGCCAGCGGCATTAGTATAGTTTTGAGTATTAAAAACCACAGGCTTGCCATCATGAACATAAGAGAAAGAGAAGTTTAATTTACCCGTTTCTGGAACTATTAAACCTGAAAAATTGGTTACGGTATCCCATCTTTCACCTGGCGTTTCAGGTGTTGGCAAAACCTCAACAGGGTCTTTACAAGCTGCTATCGCGGCCACAAAAACAAATCCTGTAAAAAGCATTTTTAGGCTCAGGCCGAACCTATGAATAAAAAAATTAGATGATCCCATAATTTTGAAATTATATTTGCTCTGCAATTTACAAAAAAAGAATTAATAAAAGAAAAACATGGCAAGTTTTGATATTGTGTGCAAAACCGACTTACAATTAGTAGATAATGCGATAAATACAGCGAAAAAAGAGTTGGTAAATAGGTATGATTTAAAAGATGAACTTTGCGATATTAGTTTTGATAAAAAATCTAAATTGATAAAACTTGAAGCTAAACAAGAAATGGCTTTACAAACTCTGATAGATATAATTTTATCTAAATTTAGTAAACAACATTTAGATGTAAGATTGTTAGATTTGGGCGACAAACCTAGGCCAAGCGGCCGACTCATGCTTCAGGATATAAAGATTAAAGAGGGTATTGAAAAAGAAGCTGCAAAAAAAATACTTCAGCACATAAAGAACTTTAACAACAAATTACAAGCGAGTATTCATGAAGACCAAGTTAGGGTAAATGGAAAAAAAATAGATGATTTACAAGATTGTATTTCCGAATTAAGAAGACAAGATTTTGAACTGCCACTTCAATTTGAGAATTTTAGAAGCTAATTACTCTCCAATAGCTACCATTTCATGAGAAAATGCAGCATTTAATTTGTCTATCATTTCTTCTGCCAACAAATCTTCTTGCACTTTTCCTTCAGAAACCAAGCTAATGGCGCCACGCTCCTCGCTAACCACCAAACATATGGCATCGGTTAGTTCTGTGATACCTATTGCTGCTAAGTGCCTTAAACCATATTTATTTATTACTGCCGGATTTTCACTAACAGGTAAAACACAATTTGCTGCCTTTATTTTACCATTAGTAATAATAACGGCACCATCATGCAGCGGACTTGTTTTATTAAAAATAGACAATATCAACCTTTTGGAAATACGCGAATCCATGAGCTCTCCACTACTAGCAATAAACTTCATTTCTGATGTGATAGGAAATACAATAATAGCACCAGTTTTTTGAGCTGCTAATTCCCTACATGCTTCAACAATTTCATCGAATGGTGTATGAAAGGTTTCTTGAATTTTCCATTTCCATGGAAAGATGTTCCACCATTTTTTGTTTTCGCCAAGTAAAGAACTGTTTCCTATTACCAATAAAAACTTTCTTATTTCTTGCTGAAAAACTATTAAAACTGCTATTACACCAACCTTAGCAAATTGCCCAAGCAAATTGGCCATTAAAGGCATTTCAAAATACTCAACGGCCAACCAGAAAATGTAAATGGTTAATAAGCCTATCAAAATATTGAATGCGAGACTTCCTTTTAATAACTTAAAAAGCTGAAAGCTCAAAAACAGAACTAGTAACAAATCTAGCAGATTTATTACATTAAATTTATATGATAAAAATTCGAACTGATTTTCAAGCATTTTGCGATTTTAATAAAAAAGCTAATCATTTCCCAATTGAGAATGAAGTTTTACACATTCCATAGCTTCCTTTACATCGTGAACTCGCAATATTTTGGCACCTCTTTCTAATGCAATCATATGCAATGCTGAGGTACCATTTAGTGCTTCATTTGCCGAAATCTGAAGCACTTTTTGTATCATAGATTTCCTTGAAACCCCAACTAAAACCGGCAACTCAAATAACTTTAACCTATCCAACTTAGCAAGCAATTCATAATTATGCTCAAGTGTTTTCCCAAATCCAAAACCTGGATCAAGCACTACATCTGCCACTCCTAGAGATTTTAACAACTCTAGTTTAGCAGCAAAATAATCAATAATCTCTAAAACTATATTCTCGTATCTAGGATCATTCTGCATATCTTGAGGCGTTCCCTTCTTATGCATCATAATATAAGGCACTCTTAACTCAGATAAAAGCGGAAACATACCCGCATCATCGTCGCCAGCAGAAATATCATTTATTAAACAAGCTCCAGCATTTATTGCCACTCTGGCCACTTTAGCCGAAAAAGTATCTATGCTAATTACAGCTTCTGGAAAATGCCGTATTATTTGCTCTATAGCTGGAATCACTCTGGATAACTCCTCCTCCTCACCTATTAACTCTGCCCCAGGCCTCGTACTTTGTCCGCCAATATCTATAAAAGTGGCGCCGTGTTTCAGCATATATTCGGTTTGAACCAACAGCCCTTGGTTCGACCCAACCCTACTCCCTTCAAAAAAACTATCTGGGGTAATATTTAAGATACCCATTACTTTGGGAGTATCCAAAGAAATTAGGTTTCCACCACAATTTATATAATTTTTACTAAATAATGCTTGCAATTATACCTCCTCGCTTATTTTTGCGTTCGAACAAAATAAATACAATCCCATTGATTAATCAAACTTCTATAGAATACGACGAGGTAATTGCGGCATGCCGATTTATCTTTGAAAAGAAAAATAATGATTATGGTCAGAGCTGGCGAATCATGCGCATTTCTAGCATTGTAGATCAAATTTTGATTAAAGCTACTCGCATCAAAACCATTGAAGAAAATGGCACTCAAGCCATAGACGAAGATGTTAGATCTGAATGGAAGGGGATAATCAACTATTGTATCATGGGTTTAATTCAATTAGATCCTCAATGTTTGAACCAAAACCTAACCCAAAAAAGATTGTTAGAAGAATACGACAAACACGTAGCTATTACAAAGAACCTGATGCTTCAAAAAAATCAGGATTATGGTGAAATCTGGAGAAACATGTTGGTGAGCACATTTACGGATATGCTACTCATGAGGGTGCACAGAATGCATCAAATTATTGCCAATGAAGGTAAAACAGAATTAAGTGAAGGAATAGAAAGCAACTTGATGGATATGATTAATTATTCCATATTTGCTTTGATAAAATTAACATAATTAAAACTTAAACAATACATAAAATATGAAATGGTTAACACAAATTAGTAGAGTTTTAGTAGGCATTTTATTTATTATTTCGGGATTAATAAAAGCAAACGACACACTTGGTTTTAGCTATAAATTAGTAGAATATTTTGAAATATTCAATACTCAATTTTTAGACCCATTTGCGGTAATTATAAGTATGATTATTTGCATTTTTGAAATTGTAAGTGGCGTGGCCCTGTTATTAGGCATTTATAACAAACTTAATGCTTGGTTACTTTTGTTGTTAATAATATTCTTTACATTATTAACAGGCTATAGTGCCATTACTCACAAGGTTACAGACTGCGGTTGTTTTGGCGACGCTCTTAAACTAACGCCATTTACCAGCTTTATGAAAGATGTGGTATTGCTATTGTTAATAGTATTTATTTTCATAGGTACTTCATTTATAAAACCTCTCTTTTCATTAACCATTTCCAATATTGCACTTTCGGTTTCATTTTTAGTGTCGGTTGCTTTTACCATGTATACCTATTTCTTTTTACCTGTAAAAGACTTTTTACCATACAAGGTTGGTAACAATATTCAAGAACTAACTTTGGTGCCAGAAGGTGCACCCAAAGACGTGGTAGAAATGATGTTTATTTACGAGAAGGCTGGCCAGACTTTTGAGTTTAAAGCCGACCAATTACCAGAAGATTTGGATGCCTATAATTTTATTGACAGAAAAGATGTAGTAATTCAAAAAGGGTTCACCCCACCTATTCATGACTTCAAAATTTATGATAAAACGAGCATCGAGCTCACAGATAGCTTTTTCAGAGATGCCGGATATAAATTACTTTTGGTTCAGACCAAATTGAATAAAAGTAAAACCGGACTTGAAACTAAAATAAAACAGTTGAGCGAAGATTGGATAGGTTCAGGCAAGGCGTTTTGGGCGCTTACATCTAGTAATTTGGAAGAGTCTGATGCGTATGCAAAATCTCATAACTTTAACTTTAGCTATCACAACATGGATGATATCCCTTTAAAATCTATGGTTAGAAGCAATCCAGGAGTTATTTTACTAAAAGGAAATGTAGTAGTTAAAAAATGGAGCGCCTACCAAATTCCAAGTTGGGAAACCATTCAAAAATTGTTACAATAAATAGTTTTGTGAAACAGCATATCGTTTTGGTAGGTATGCCGGGCTGCGGTAAAACCAGTACCGCAAAAAAGTTAGCCCGCTTATTTAAGTGCGATTGGTATGACTTAGACATGCTGATAAGCGATTCTACAAACAAAAGTATTTCCCAGCTCTTTGAAGATTTAGGTGAAGAAAAATTCAGAGAAATTGAACGCTTAGAATTGCAAAAGTGGCAAGTTGATAAGCCAAGTATACTTGCTACCGGCGGAGGAACACCTGCCTTTTTTGATAATATGAATTATATAAACGCTATAGGAGTGAGTGTTTATTTAGAGGCTAATGAAAAGTTTTTATACGATAGATTAAGCAGTAAAAAAGATGAAAGACCTATGTTTAGCGGACTTTCTGAGGGAGATATTCGTGTTAAATTATCTAAAATTTTAGCGCAAAGAGAATTTTTTTATAAAAAAGCAAAATATACTTTTAAACTACCAATTAAAGCAATAGAACAATTGATTTACAAAGAGTTAACTAGAAATAACTCCATATAAATTAGATGTATTTCTCGTTTTAAAACGCTTAAACTGTGTAGAATTTAAACGACTAAAAAAACTTTTTTTTTCAAAAGCTTTGAAAACACTTGACAATTCAAAATCCTTTGCTAAGTTTGTTATGCAAAACTTTTAATTAAATACTATATGAACAAACAAGACTTAATCGATTCAATGGCAAAAGCTGCCGGTGTTACTAAGGTTCAAGCGCAAGCTGCTTTAGATGCTTTCATGAGCTCAACACAAACTGCTTTAAAGAAAGGCGACAAAGTAATCCTTGTAGGATTTGGTACTTTCTCTGTTACTAAGCGTGCTGCACGCAAAGGACGTAATCCTCAAACTGGAAAAGAAATTAACATCCCTGCAAAAAAGGTTGTTAAATTCAAAGCTGGTGCTGGATTACAAGCTAAAGTAAAGTAATTTACACATAAGAAAATAAAAAAACCACCTTACACAAGGTGGTTTTTTTTTGCCCTTATTCTAATTTCTATTGAAGATACACATTAACCTTATTGGCCTTGAAAGTTACATTAACATGATCTTGTAATGTGGTTTGTAAAGACAAGCCAATAAAATCTGCAGATACCGGAAAACTCCTATGATTTCTATCTACCAACACCGCCACATGTATGCTTTTTATATTAAACTGCAAAAAAGGATGCATGCCAAAAACCAAAGTTCTACCGGTGTTTAATACATCATCGAAAAGTACAATTGCCTTATCGTTGCAAAGTTTGGCATTAATATTAGCCTCAGCCGAATTAAAAGCAGGCTTATCTTTAGATAATTTAACCTCTACAAAATGTACTTTTATTTTAGATATTTCTTGTAATTCGGCCTGAACCAATTTTGCGATATCTACTCCCTGACCCACAATGCCAGCAAAAACAAGTTCTTTTTGGTCGAAATGCTTCTCAAAAATCTGATAAGCCATCCTTTTAATTATTTTTTGAACCTGCGCATGCGCTAAAATTTGTGTTTTCATTGCATTTATTTTTTAAACAAGTGCTTGTAAAGCCCAGTAAAATGTTAATATTTGGCTGCAATTTAGAGCAAATTTCATCAAACTGAGTATTTTTGTGAGAAATAGACAAGAAAAAAAATTTGTTTATAAATTTTGAAAATGAATAAAAACTCATATTTTTGCGCTCCTAAATTTTGTAAACGAGATGAAAGAAGGTATCCACCCAAAAAACTATAGAAAAGTGGTTTTCGAAGACATGTCAAATGACTACATGTTTATTTGTCAAAGTACTGTAGACACAAAAGAGACCATTCAGTATGAAGATGGTAACGAGTATCCATTATTTAAATTGGATATTTCTTACAAATCTCATCCATTTTTCACTGGCCAATCTATGTTTATAGATACAGCAGGTCGTATTGATAAGTTCAAAAAACGCTATCAGAAAAAAGCGGATTAATAAAATTCGAAAGCCTTCACATCATGTGAAGGCTTTTTTTTTAGTGCTTTCCTGCCTAATTTAGCAGCCTCATAAATCATTTGCTATGACGCATTATATTTTTTTCGACCCACAAGTAAACCGTGGAAATCTCTTACCTTTTACCTTTACTCGTCCGGTTGCCAACCTCAGAGTAGGAATTTTAACCATCGACGAAAAATGGAAAAAAAATATAGGAGATGCTATCTACAGTTACCTTACTCAGGACTACTTAAGTGAGAAATACCCTATTGTAGAAGGAGTAAAAAATATTTTTATAAACGGAAGTATTTCTCCTACCCCACAATTGTTATCTGAAATAAAAGAACTAAAAAGTAACAAACAAGCACTCGTTTCAAATAATCAACTAATTGCGGTTTATTTAGAGAATTGCCAGGATTTTACAGAGGATATATCAGCGTTTCACTGCATAGAAAGTCAGGAAAGCAACTATATCCAATTAAACTATACTTACGATATTTTTGCTAAAAACGGGGCCGCTATCGAAGAGGATTTCGCTCTTTTAACAGCAGGCAGAAAATCACAAGAAATTCCAGCTGGAAATCAATGGGTTCAGCCAGAAAGAATATTTATTGAGGAAGGGGCTAAGATTTCGTTTTCGATTTTAAATGCTTCTACCGGGCCCATATACATTGGCAAAAATGCTGAAATAATGGACGGCTGCAAAATTCGTGGTCCGTTTGCGATGTGCGAAGATTCTGGATTAAAAATGGACGCCAAAATTTATGGCCCTACCACAGTTGGTCCGCATTGCAAAGTAGGAGGCGAAGTAAACAATGCCATGTTTTATGCATACAGCAACAAAGGCCATGATGGATTTGTTGGAAATGCCGTAATTGGCGAATGGGTAAACATGGGCGCAGACACCAACAACTCCAACTTAAAAAACACGTACGACGAAGTAAAATTGTGGAATTACCGCAGTAACAAATTTGAGAAAACGGGCCTTACATTTTGCGGATTAATGATGGCCGACCATGCAAAATGTGGTATCAATACCATGTTTAATACTGGCACCGTGGTAGGTGTGGGTGCCAATATTTTTGGTGCTGGTTTCCCTAGAAATTTCATCCCAAGTTTTAGCTGGGGAGGTGCACAAGGCTTTGAGACTTTTGTGTTAAACAAATTTTTTAAAACAGCAGAAGCCGTTTGCAAAAGAAGAAATATTGAATTAAGCGAAGCAGATAGAAACATATTAAAACACGTTTTTGAAGAAAGCAAAACATATAGATTTTGGGAAAACCAAGAGTCTTCAAAAGCATAAATAAACTAGTTATGAGAAAAAAGATTATTGCCGGAAATTGGAAAATGAACAAGACTCTAGAAGAAGGAATGGGACTTGTTTCGGAGATTAGTAACATGTTAAAAGACGAGTATAAAGGAAGTGCACACGCTTTGATTATTCCTCCGTTTATTCATTTAAACTCGGTAAGCAAACTCATTGCCGATAATTCTAAACTAAGTTTAGGAGCGCAAAATTGCAGCAACCACAAAAGTGGTGCCTATACTGGAGAAATAAGCGTAGACATGCTTAAAAGCTGTGGTTGCAGTTATGTAATCATTGGACATAGCGAAAGAAGAGAATATTTTAACGAGCATAATGCTTGGTTAGCCCAAAAAGTAGATGCTGTTTTATCTGCACATTTATCACCTATTTATTGCTGTGGAGAAACCTTAAGCGAGCGCGAAGAAAACAAGCATTTTGAGGTATTAGAAAAACAGGTAATTGAAGGTTTGTTTCATTTAACTGAAGAACAAATTAAGCAGGTAGTTATTGCCTATGAGCCAGTTTGGGCAATTGGCACTGGCAAAACAGCAAGTACTGCTCAGGCACAAGAAATTCATGCTTTTATTAGAGGTTTACTAGCCAAAAAATACAGCGATGCCGTTGCACAAGAAATTACTATTCAATATGGTGGTAGTGTAAAACCAGAAAACGCTGCCGAATTATTTGCTGCACCAGATATAGACGGAGCTCTTGTGGGCGGTGCGGCCTTGCAAAGCAGAAGCTTTGTAGATATTATTAAGGCTATGGCCTAATTCTATCAGGTTAAATTACAGTTAGCTTTTGATTATTTCATCAAGCTAACTGTAAAATAATCCTGCGCTTTTCATAATTCATTCGTATTTTGCCCGTTCATTCATTAAGCTACTTACACTAGCCTTTTGATAAGCAAAAAATATGAAAAGAATTATTGCCTTAACTGTTATTTTAAGCTGTTGCCTTACCAGCGTTTTTGCTCAAAGACCAAACAGCTTTTCGTTTGACCCAAACGTTTTTATTAACGAACTTGAAGCCTACGTAAATACTGCCACTAAAAGAGAAATCAAAGATCTAGGTGAAGAATTTTCTGGGCATTATAGAAGTGGAAAATTTACCACCCAACAAAAAACACAAATCATAAAACAGAGCAATGATATGCTCAACGCAGGCTGTCAGTTAAGCCCCGATTTTGAAGGTTATTTACAAACCATAAATGCATTAGTTAGCAATAACTACATGAATAAATTTGATGGGTGGCACAAAACTTTATCAGCAGCACTTAAAAAGAGTAAAGACGATTTTCAGAAGTTTTTACTGGTATCTAAAAACATCTTTTCAGAAAACAAAATCCTTGTTTTGGGCGGTTATACCTGGATTAGCAGCAATGCTGATGCAGAATTAATCATCGATAAAGAACCATTATTTCAGTTTAAAAAACTTGATTTGATCTGTTACACTCCAGGCGATACATTTGAATTATACAATACAAGCGGCAAGTTCTACCCAAGTAAAAACTTATGGGTAGGAAAAGGCGGTAAAATTGATTGGACACGCGTTGGGCTCGACTCAAACCGAGTTTATGCCACCATTAAAAACTATAAAATTGACCTAACAAACGGCGAATTAGTTGCCGATTCAAGCACCTTTTACAACTTAGATATTTCTGGAAAACCTATGCTGGGTAAAGTAACCGATAGACCCATGGGGAAATCGCAAGGTGAAAAGAGTATCTATCCTCAATTTGAGGGCTATTTTACTACTTTTACAGGTGCTAGCTATGGCAAAGCTAAATTTAAAGGCGGATTTGGTATGCGAGGTGCATTGGTGATTGGAAGAGGCAATACAACGCAAAAAGCTGAGTTATGGTTTACTTTCAAAAGCAAGCCTTTCTTAAAAATACAATCACCAGAATTTTTTGTTAGAGAAGACCGTATTTCAGTTGAAAAAGCAGAGGTTACCATTTACCTTGATAAAGATTCTATTTACCACCCACAATTAGCCTTTAATTATTTAATAGATAAAGACCGTTTAACTCTATACCGCGACAATAAAATGGGTATGTCGTCGGCTCCATTCATGGATAATTATCACAATGTAGAGTTCTTTGTAGATGAGATTAGATGGGATTTAAACAGTCCGAAAATAGAGTTAGATAATATATCTGGGGATGTACCTGCCATATTCGAATCTATCAATTACTTCCGAGATATTAATTACGAACGATTAGGTTCAGTACTCTCTTATAACCCCCTACAACGCATAAAGAAATATTGTGAAGATAGAAAAATTACAAGCTTTGATTTAGAAACCTACAGAGCTGTTTTTAAGAGCAACTTGAGTGAAATGAGAACTCAAATGATAGACTTAAATGATAAAGGTTTTGTAAACTTTGATGCTGCCAATAATATCGTTCATGTAAAAAGGAAACTCATCGATTACGTAAATGCGCACAATGGAAGAACCGATTACGATGCTATTCTTTTTAAATCTATCATCAGTGGTTTGCCAAATGCTCATATAAGTTTAATTAACAACGACCTTGTAGTGCAAGGTGTTCCTAAGTTTTTCTTTAGCGATTCACAAAATGTATACATCTTACCAAGGGAGCAGGTAATTACCATGAAGAAAAATAGAAACATGGATTTTTCTGGTAAGTTAAGAGCAGGGATGGCCGATTTTTATGGAAGTAACTTTGCTTTTGATTACAATAATTTTAAGATCAGACTAAACAATGTAGACTCCCTAAAATTCCTTTATCCCGACGATTCTGTTGGCATGATGCGTCACGTAAAAAGTGTGCTTCAAAACATTTATGGCACCCTTGAAATCGACTATCCTTACAATAAATCTGGTAGAAGAAAATACCCTAAATACCCAGTGTTTACTTCAGAAGTAGGGTCGCAAGTGTATTACGATTACCCTACTACCATGAAAGGGACTTACGATAGGAATAGATTTTACTTCAATGTTGATCCATTTACCTTAGATAGTTTGGCCGATTTAAATCTTTATACACTCGCTTTAGGTGGTACCTTTCACTCGGGAGGAATATTACCAGAAATGAAGCAAGAAATATACTTACAGCCGGATAAATCATTGGGATTCTATATACCAAATGATGAAACTACTAAGTATAGTTTATATGGAGGAAAAGGCTCGGCAATAATGGATTTAAGACTGAGTAATGATGGACTTATAGGTGATGGTACGCTATCTTATCTAGCGTCTAGAACATCCTCTCATAGATTCGAGTTTATGCTAGATTCTATGAACTCCAATAGCCATATGTTTGAAAACGATAGAACCTCTCTCTTCCCTACAGTTATTAAATCGCCAAATGTATTCAACCACTGGATTCCTTATCAAGATACCATGTTTATAACCAACAAAGGTGAGCCAATGAAAATTGCATATGATGGAGCCAAATTATATGGAACCATTATCCTTACACCAAAAGCCATGAATGCAAAAGGTAATATGGATATTGAAGGAGGAAAAATTGATGCAGACTTATTTGAATTAAAACCAACAGAGGTATTATCAAACGATGCTATCTTTAGACAAATGAACCCTAAAGATACGAGTCAGGTTGCCTTTGCCACCACCAAAGTTAAGGCATACATAAACCTAGAGCAGAAATTTGCAGAATTTACCTACAAAAACTTCCCCGGAATTAATAACACATTCATCCTAAATAACTACGCCGGCTCTTTCGAAAAATTAAGATGGGAAATGGTAGAAAAAACCTTAGAGTTTAAAGGTCCGGTTAACGCCAATAAATTTCAAGCAGCTAGTTATCTTCTGAGCAAAAAAGGGCTGCAAGATAGTTTACAATACGGCGCTGGTTCAGCCAAATTAACCCTAAATGATTATGTAATGACGGTTAGTAAAATTCCGTTTATTTACATTGCCGATAGTAAATTATTCCCAGATAGTGGCAAGGTTATTATCCGTGAAAATGCAGAAATGGATTTACTTATCAATGCTAAAATAAAAGCAGATACCATCAATCAATTTCATGACTTAGACAAAGTAACAGTTAAGGTTAATGGCCGAACCGATATCATTGGAGCGGGTAATTACACTTATTTGGATAGGAATAAAAAACCACAAACATTCTATTTCGATAAGATTTATGTGGCAGATAAAAAATATATAGAAGGTAAAACATTAATTCCTGATTCGAACAATTTTATGGTCGGTCCGAAAATTGCTTTTAGAGGAAATACTATCCTACATTCATACGATAAAAACCTTGAGTATAATGGCTTTTTTAAAGCCATGCATCAACAGTTTTTACCTAAAACAGATTGGTTCAAATCGGCAGCTATAATTAATCCTGATTCGGTATACATTACTGCTACTCCACCGCTTACCAACTTAAACCGACAAACCCTTACCAATGGCTTTTTTGTGAGTAATGATTCGTCGCACGTGTACCCAGCTTTATTTGCCAGAAAGCGTAATTTAAACGACCAAGAATTACTAAAATGTGAAGGAACTTTAACATATAACGAAAAATTTGATGAACTTAGGTTCGGACCATATGGAAAGGTTTTTGGAAATGATAAGAGAGGTAATTTTATGGCCATGAGCGAATCTAAGAAAATTATTTATGGTGAAGGGAAATTTAATTTTGGTTATGCAACTTCTGGTTTTAGCATGAACAGTGCTGGATATTGCACTTACAACTTAGCTGATACTACGTTTGGAATGAGACTTAGCGTTATAATTCAAGCCCTTTTACCAGAACTTGCCCAAAAGGCAATGCTAGATTCTTTAACCGAACAAACTAATGGTGCCTCAACCGACTTTTTCGACAGACGTGTGGTAAAGATTAGTATTCCAGAATTAGTAGATGATAGGAGCTTTAAGAGACTTGGCGATAATATGGTAGATGAACTGAGCGGAAAATACATGGAAGAGCTCCAAAAAACATTCTTCTTTACAGATGTAACTTTAGTTTGGAACCAAACAAAAAGAGCCTTTACTAGTCAGGGGGATTTAGGATTAAGAAGTATAGAAAAATCCTTGATTGAAAGAAAAATAAATGGTAAAATTGAAATCACTAAACGTAGAGGAGGCGACGATTTTGTAATGTATTTACAACATGCCAATGGCTCTTGGTACTACTTTAAATACCAAAAAGGAACCATGGCAGCTGTAAGTTCAGATAAGTTCTTTAACGATGCTATTAAGGAAGGTCAAGAGAAAATATCCAAAATCAAAGAAGACTATCGCTTAAGAATTGCCAGTATCTCGGATAGAAATAAATTTGTAAGAGCACAAAAACAAGTAGTAGAATAAAATGGAAATTACATCACTCGCACCTTTTCTATTAGCAGCCTATTTATTGGGTTCAATTCCCTCGGCGGTTTGGATTGGAAAACTGTTTTTTAATATAGATGTGAGAGAGCATGGTAGCGGCAATGCTGGTGCTACCAATACCTTGCGCTTGTTGGGTAAACCTGCCGGAATTACAGTACTTTTATTAGATTTCTTAAAAGGACTTGCCGCGAGTAGCCTACTTTTGTTCGTAGAAAGCATTGAACCAGGCACGCAAGATTTTAGAAAATATCAGCTAATTTTAGGCTTATGTGCGGTAATTGGTCATGTATATCCAGTATTTGCGGGTTTTAAAGGTGGAAAAGGAATCGCCACTTTATTAGGAATGGTAGTTGGCATTAGTTGGCCAGTAGCATTGTTATGTTTAGCCATTTTTATTGGAACAGTAAGTTTGAGTAAATATGTTTCTTTAGGCTCTATGATGGGTGCCGCATTTAGTCCCATTTTTGTGAGATTCATTTATGGCGCAGATGAAACATTTTTCTTGTATTTTTGCCTTGCAATTGCGGTTATGGTTGTTTACACCCACAGAGCCAATATTCAAAGATTAAGGGCTGGAACAGAAAGCAAATTTTCTTTCAATAAAAAACCCGAGATTACTAAAAATTGATATATAGTTTATGCTAAAGGAAGTAACAAAACAAGAGGAAGAAATTGACCTATTAGATGAGGTTAGTGAATCTTTTCAAGA
>JAKRSG010000163.1 GCA_022402405.1 Bacteroidia bacterium
AGAAGATAGGTCCAAATTTGAAAGCCCCCATAATTTGGAAGCACGGTATTAAGAACTGTATCCTTTGAACGAATACTTCTAATATCAGTACTATAAGCATCCACCTTAAAATTTTGTTTTTCGAAACAAGCCAATGCACGCCTCATATGAAAACCCGCCGTGCACAGTAAGTATTTTTTCTGCTGCCAATTCTTATCTTTTTTATCGAGCATTTTAGCTGTAAATGCGGCATTCTGATAGGTATTCATAGATTTCGTTTCAATCCAAATACAGGTATCAGGAATACCACATTTTATTAAAAAATCTTTTCCTAGTTTGGCCTCCGATTCGTAATCACCAAAAACAGTATCGGAACCACCAGTATATATAATTCGGTTCGAAACACCTCTTTTAAATAAATCTATTGCTTGCAACATCCTATCGTTTCCGTCACTAAAATTGGTTCGGCGCTGCCCATCAACTGTAAAATTAATAACAAAACCAGACGGGATGATAATCGCATCATATTGGTTCTTTTTCTTAAGTGCTATTGGTTCTACCTCATACCAAGCCATCATATTTTGAGCCAGCCAAGGATTGGTAAAAAATAATAACAAACCAAAGGCCCAATACAGATAACTTTTTAATTTGGTAATGAAATAGATAATAAACATCAAAATCACCAAACTAACAGGTGCAACAAGAGCGTATAAAACTTTAGAAAGAAAATAAAACATATTAACGACTAAAATATTGGTAGTACAAAATACATAAAATCATAAGCGCAAACAGGATATCTTTGAGTATTTTTCTTTGTGAGCGAATAAAATAATTTGCCATTATTACAGACAAAGAAACGCTTAAGAAGCATAATCCATAAACATACATTTGATTCTCTGCAAAAACAGAAATAACTCCAAATGCTTGCATCAAAAGTATAATAACCTGTATCCTTCGAGTTTTAACCTTATTACGCAAAAAATTAAACTGTAATAACAAAGTTGAAACTACAAATATCGGTATTATAATAAACCATATAATTCCCTCTATCCAAGTAATACCAATGGGATTTAAATAACTTTTTGCTAACGAGTACTCAAACGAAACCAAGAAATCTTTAAGTTGATTATTGAGAAAAAATATTACTCCCAAAAAGTATGCTGGAATAAGAATACCTATAAACGCAGCCATCCAATACCTAATTTGAAAGGCAGTCATAAACAAAACACTCAGCAAAATAAATGGCAGATAAATTATTAAATCATAATCCAGAAGCAAACCTAAACCCAATAGAATGGAGGCATCAAAAACCAAAAACAATGGCTTTTCCGATTCGTATAAATAACAAAGTCGGTATAAAATTAATATCAAGAAAGTATTCGCTAAAAGCTGAGGTGTAAGCCACAACTGCTCTGGATAAATGCTATTAAGCAATACATAAAACAAGCCAGGCATTACACTACCTTTATATAAAATATCGTGTTCACTAGCGATATAATTAATGAGTATAGCCTGAATAAAAATAAGCAGAGAGGCCAATAAAGGTAATTGGTAATTAAACAGCTGATGATTCTTTAACCAGTTAAAAACGATTTCGGCAAACGGAGTGTGAATGTCTGGTTCTACCAAAACCGGACTAAAAAACATAGCTAGTCTAAGCAAGATGGTAAACAACAACAATCCTGCAACAGAAAAAATGGTATTCGAACGAAATATTTCTAACAAAGCTTTATCTTAAAATGTTAAACGAATGAGTGTATATTGTTTATCACGTATGGTTGAACCAAGAAAAGTATTAGCACCCGTTTGTTTAAGATCACTTGGTATAAGTGATACGCTAAACGAACTTGATTTTACTGCTATTTTCTCATCAGATTTACCCATATAGTTAACAAAGTGCGACATAATATTTCCATCCTTATCTAATTCAGAATTATATAAAACATAGATAAAATCTTGCGTCGGCAAACATGCAATTCCAGAAATATATCCGCCATCTCCAACTGAGCTTTGCCTTTTACGGATTAAATCACCAAACTGTATACTACCATCTTTATTGATTGAAAGAATAGCTACATCATCGTAATTGTATGAAATACGGACTCCCTCTTGAGGCATGTTGTTCATGTAATAACTATAGCGTTGCTCTGTTCTAGTATATTTTTCTGCTACTACTATTACCCCACCATCTGATCTTGCAATGAGCTTACGAATAAAATAATTTTTTAAATCGGGATTACGCTTTTCAATCTTACCTCCCGTTATATGTGTAAGCATGCTGGCATCGAGGGTGGCAGCAAATTTTTCTTCTGTAGATTTTTTAGAAATGCTAAAACGCTCTAAAAAATATCCATTAACCATATTGCCATTTTCACCAGAATACAAACCGGTTACGGTAACTGTTTGATTAAAATTATTTACTACCATGGCCAATTCTTCCACAAATACCTTTTCATTAGCCAATTGGTAGGCCAGCATTTTATCGTCTTGCGGGTAATAAGAATACAAAAAGAAGTCGCGGTTGTCTGTTTGCGCATTTGGATTTTTGGCAGGAAAATCAATCAGAACAAAGGCGTTTCCTTTATTATCAATTTCAAAGTTTGTTAAGAAAATATCATCAGGCTTTTCATTCAATAAAAATTGTTTACCAAAGGTTTGCTGAACCGATTCGTCATAAGCAAATAGGTTCAAACGAGATTCTCCTGATTGATCGCCTTTGCTTAAAAACATGATTAGAACTCTCTTTTTATCGGCTGAGGTTTTGATTTGAAACTTGCGTTTTTCGATAAATTGAGAAGCTGGAAAACTGGCTATCACATTGGGTAATCCTGCTGGCTTAAGGGATGGGTCTATTTTCTGAGCCAAAATATCTATATTACCCGTTACCGTATTTTTGGCACTGATAAAAAAATACAAATCATTATTTATCAATAGAGCTCTCTCTATGTTTCCGTTGATACTGATAGGCGCCGGTACACTTGCCTCCAAGTTTAGGTTCAGCTTATATTTTTCTAATAAAACATCTCTGGAAAAATCTTGGCTTTTACATCTTAACACATATATGCCATGACTTGCCTCTCCAACGATTTGAGAATAAATGTTTTTCTGCTTTATTTTTTGCGGATTTCCCCACTCAACAACCTGAGCAAAGCCAAATGTGGCCTGAATTAAAAGGAATAAAAAGAAAAACCGTCTAAATGCCATTTATTTGTAGAATATTTCAAAAAAGCGAAGATACTTTTTTAAAGTATAAGTTTGAATAAAAATAAAACATGGCGCGAACAAAATTACATAGTACCTTTAAAAAACAGGAAGAAGCCGTAATTGTTGGGGTTATAACCCAACATCAGCGACTAGAACAAGCGGAAGAATATTTAGATGAATTAGCCTTTTTGGCGCATACTGCGGGTGCTTTGGTAAAAAAACGTTTCTTGCAAAAATTGGGTTACGCCAATCCAAGAACATTTATTGGCGAAGGAAAGCTTCAGGAAATAGCAGATTATGTAGTAGCCAATGAAATTGACATAGTGCTGTTCGACGACGAATTAAGTCCGTCTCAATTGAGAAATTTAGAGCATACTTTGAAGTGTAAAATCTTAGATAGAAGCAATTTAATTTTAGATATTTTTGCCTCAAGGGCTCAAAGTGCGCAAGCAAAATTTCAAGTTCAGTTGGCACAAACACAGTATCTTTTACCAAGATTAACCAGAATGTGGACGCATCTTAGTAAACACAAAGGTGGAATTGGTATGAAAGGTCCGGGTGAGTCTGAAATTGAAACAGATAGAAGAGCATTAAGAAATACCATCACTCGTTTAAAAGAGAGATTAGAAACCATAGATAAACAAGCCGCTACTCAAAGACGAAACCGCGATTTAAAAATGAGAGTTTCCTTGGTTGGATATACCAATGTGGGCAAATCTACCTTAATGAACCTAATATCTAAAAGTGAAGTTTTTGCAGAAGACAAACTTTTTGCCACATTAGATAGTACCGTAAGAAAAGTAAATTGGCCAGAAGCTTCCTTTTTGCTGAGTGATACTGTTGGATTTATACGAAAATTACCTCATCAATTGGTAGAGTGTTTTAAATCTACACTCGACGAAATTAGAGAAGCCGATATCCTCCTTCATGTGGTGGATGTTAGTCACCCAAGTTTTGAGAACCATATACACGTTGTAAACGAAACCCTAAAAGAAATTGGAGCATTAAACAAAGAAATAATATTGGTTTTTAACAAGATAGATCAGCTAAAAGAACCTTTTATTTTGGAAGACGAAACCATAGACAACAAACAAGATTATATACAGCAACTTAAATCATCTTGGATGGCCAAAGAAAATTATCCTGCCATATTTATTTCTGCCGCCAAAAAAATTAACATAGACGAGCTTAAGGAGGCTATAACCAGCACCATTGAGCTTGTAAACGAAAAAAGGAAAACAGTAAAAGCTTAAAATTATACATGGAAATTGGGGGAAGTGGCATAAATATTTATTTTCGCAATTGAGGTAATATGACTGAGCCAAATAATAACATCGAATTAAGTGTAGTTATGCCATGTTTAAACGAGGCAGAAACTATAGAAACGTGCATCCGAAAAGCATTCTCTTGGATGGAAAAAAACGGAGTGAATGGAGAAGTAGTCATTGGTGACAACGGAAGTACAGATGGATCACAAAAAATGGCTACAGATTTAGGAGCCAGAGTAATAGACATACCAAGAAAAGGTTATGGAAGTGCCCTTATGGGAGCCATTGAAGCTTCTAAAGGTAAGTACGTTATTATGGGCGATAGCGACGATAGCTACGATTTTAGCAACCTTAATTTATATCTAGATCAATTAAGAAATGGTCATGATTTAGTTATGGGAAATCGTTTTAAAGGAGGAATTGCTCCAGGTGCAATGCCTTTTTTGCATAAATACTTGGGTAATCCGGTATTATCATTTATTGGAAGATTGTTTTTTAAATGTCCGGTTGGCGATTTTCATTGTGGTTTAAGAGGGTTTAGGCAAGATATTGTAAGTCTGCTCGACCTAAAAACCACCGGGATGGAATTTGCCAGCGAGATGGTTGTAAAAGCTACCATTTTTAAACTTAAAATAACTGAAGTTCCAACAACGCTCAGCAAAGATGGCAGAAGCAGGCCTCCGCACTTAAGAACTTGGAGAGACGGCTGGAGACACCTCAGATTTTTGTTGATATACAGTCCGAGATGGCTATTTCTTTACCCAGGCATTTTTTTAATGTTGCTCGGTTTAATCATGAGTATTTTTATTGTTCAAGGACCAGTAGAAATGTTACCTCATGTTGTTTTTGATACCAATACATTGTTGTATGCCGGCGCCTTTATTATTGTGGGCTATCAAGCATTAAGCTTCGGTATTTTTACCAGAACCTATGCGGTTCAAGCCGGATTTTTACCTAAAAAAGATTCGCTTGCCAAAGTATCTGATGTAATATCAATGGAGTTGGGTTTGGTGATTGGACTTATCATTTTATTTACCGGAGTTGGCGGTACATTTTACTCTTTATCTGTTTGGGAAGAAAACAATTTTGGTCCGCTAGAATACTCTGAAATACTTAGAAAAGTTATTCCGAGTGTTATAGCCATAATCGTTGGATTACAAACTATACTCTCAAGCTTTTTCTTGAGTGTTTTGCAGGTAAATAAAAAATAAAAGTAGGGATGAAAGCATTAGATAGATACTTACAAAACGCTAGAATAAAACAAGCAAAAAGGTTTATTAATAAAAATGATTCTGTACTCGATATTGGTAGCGTAGATGGCGTAATGTTTGAGAAGTGGAAAGGTTATATTTCTAAAGGTATTGGTATTGACCCAACTTTGGAAAAGAAAGTTTCGACCGATTTTTATGAACTATATCCGGGTTATTTCCCCGAAGCTTGTCCGGAGGGTATGCAATTTAACGCCATTACCTTATTAGCGGTATTGGAGCATATTCCGAGCGATCTTCAAAAATCATTTGCCCAAGCATGTTACGATTATTTGCTGCCTAAAGGCCGATTGATTATTACGGTTCCTTCGCCGCAAGTTGACCAAATTTTAGAAATATTGCTTAAGCTTAAACTGATAGAAGGTATGAGCTTGGAAGAGCATTATGGATATAAACCTGAGCACACAGAACAAATTTTTTCTGGTGCAAAACTTAAACTTATTCATCAAGAAACATTTCAATTGGGACTAAACAATCTTTTTGTTTTTGAAAAACCATAATACACTTAACCACATGGAAAAACAAGTACTTTCAGATAATAAAACCACCCTATTAGTAGATGCAATCAACGCTGATAATGCCTATTGGGAGCAAGTGCATCAGTTTATTTCTAAAACCAAATTAGATATAGAGTTTATTTTTTTAGTGTCGAGCTCTATTTCACACAAAGGAATAGAAGATGCTATTCAAAAACTAAAAGTTAAGCAACAAGTGTTTGAACCCACTCAAACACTAAACCAGAACTTTGCTTCTATGTCGGTTTTAGCTACAGGAGCAACAAGTATACTTATGTATGAAATCCCTAAAAATATAGGTAATCTCATACAATTGGTTCAGACCAATAAGAAAAACATTGCCCCACAAACTTTATACGTAGCTAGTGCTATACAAAAAGGAAAATCGAAAACGCCATTGGCAACCAAGTTAAGCAATAGCTTGATGAGAGTATTTACACCGGTTCAATACAGCGACAATAACGCACAAATTTTAATCGGTAAAACTAACGAATTTTCTTCATGGTTAGGACATGAATTGATTACTGCAAACACCTATCAGCAGAGTTTAAATTTAGCAAGAGGTTACAAACTAAAAACCGCTGAATTTGCAGTAGCAGCAGAAGAAATGAAGAGCTTGAGCTTCCTTAATGTAATCAAAAACATTTTCGCATTGCGTTTTCATTTCTTTATAAAAGATGCTTGGTGGCATTTTAAAAACAAAGAAAATAGTTGGCAAGATGGCAATCATCCCATGTATAGATTTGCTTTTTTCGCCATGTTTTTGGTGAGTGTTTTTGCCATGCCCATTTTGAGTCAGGATTACGGTAGCACGTGGGACGAAAAAGCACACAATGAATACTCACAATTAGCCTATAATTACCTAACAAGTTTTGGTTCAGACACGGCAGCTTTGGCAGAAAGTACCAGTAGCGCAGATTACATTAGACAGGCCTACCGCTTTTATGGCGAACAAATGAACACCATTGCCGCTTTTGCATACAATTGGTTTGGCACCGGAATATACGAAACCCGCCATTTTATAAACTCTATTTACGGATTAATTGGATTAATTTTTACAGCACTTTTAGCTTTTGAATTAGCTGGTTGGAGAGCTGCATTTTTAGCTATTAGCTTTATGCTATTTAATCCTGGATGGCTAGCACATTCTATGAACAATCCAACAGATATTCCGTTTGCCACAGGTTTTGCCTTTGCCGGTTATTATATAATTAAAGTAATGCGCAGCTTACCAAAGCCAAAATTTAGAGACTTATTCTGGCTATCATTTGGTATTGGTATTGGCATTGCATCACGTGTGGGAGCGTTCTTGTTAGTAGCCTATTTCGGATTGTTTTTAGCTATTTACGCGTTAGATAAAATGCGTAGAAAAGAAGCCAAATTTGGCGACTTATTCGTACCCTTCCTTAAAATCTTTTTAACGGTTGCACTTATAGGATATTTACTTGGAATTAGTCTTTGGCCATATGCCTTAAACAACCCTTTTAAACATCCAGCACAAGCCTATATCAAAGCCTCTGAGAACGCTTTTTACACTAATAATGTAGAACTATTCGAAGGCAAACGTATGTACATGATTACCGACGCACCTTGGTATTATGTATTTAAATTTTTAGGAATTGGAAATCCGCTTTACCTCGTAATTGGAGTTATTGCATCGGTTTTATTGGTGCTCGGACTCAAAAAGAAAATAGGGTTTGGAAATTGGGCTATGCTTACATTTATGCTATTCTTCCCTATTCTTTACGCAGAATATAGCAACCTTAATTATTATAATGGTTGGCGACACTACCTGTTTTTACTGCCATTTGCAGTAGTCTTGGCTGCCACTACATTCGACTTTTTACTGTCGCAAAAAAAAGTAATTTCTCTAGCAGTAGCCTTGGTTTTAAGTGCCTTGTTTTTGAAACCTGCTGCTTGGGTTATTCAAAATCATCCTAATCAATATGTGTATTTTAATGAGTTAGTTGGCGGACTAAAAGGCGCGTATGGCGTATATGAAACCGATTATTATAGCAATTCTTGTAGAGCGGCTGCCGAATGGATAGCCGAGCAACATCCCAACGATACCTTGTTGGTGGCCATTAACAACGAAACTACTACTGCAGCGTATTGGGCTCACCAAATAAATCCACGTATACAATTTGCTTGGACCAGAGAAACAGAGGAGCAAAAACAAAAGTGGGATTATCTTATTTTAACTACCCGTACATTCTCAAAAAATGAATTACAGAACGGTTCATTCCCACCAAAAGGAACGGTTCATACCATATCAGCAGATGGCGTACCATTAGCGGCCATTGTTAAAAGAGAAAACTATTATATGCCATTAGGCTACGATGCTTTAGATAAAGCTAATTTCGATTCTTCTGTTTACTACTTTAGACAAGCAGTAGACTATGCTCCAAAAGATGAAGAAGCTTGGAGAATGCTTGGTTTTTCATTGTTAAATACCGCACAAATGGATAGTGCAGAACTTATGTTAAAAAAGGCCATAGAAATCTATCCAGAGAACTTTACTGCATACAGTAACTTAGGCTTGGTTTACTTTAATAAAAAAGAATTTAAGAAAGCAACAGAAGCTTTTGCCATGAGCACCAAATACAAAGAAAACGTAACAGAAAGCTGGTATTATAGCGCTTTGGCTTATCTAAATTTAAGCGACTATCCAAATGCCATCAAACAATTAGAAATGGCCAAAAAACATAATGCTAGCATTCCAGAAGTATATTATTATTTGGCAAAAGCGTATAACCTAACTGGCAACTTAAATAAGGCATCAGATAATTATCAAATAGCCTTAGGTATGAACCAAAACATGAAGGAAGCCTGGGGTGAATTAGCAGAAGTATTTAGTAAGCTTAATCAGCCAGAATATGCTAAACAATGTATGGAAAGATACAGGGCTTTGGGCGGAAACTAAACCGTTTCCACCCATTTATTAACAGGCATTTTTAAATTTGTCTATTTTTATTAAATTGTTAAGTAGCTTATTTATCTAGGCATTTCGAGGTTTTTAACTTCCTAATATGACTCAGTATTTGGTAATCCACCATTTTAGGAAAAGAGGCCCATTAAAAGCACTGCCTTTTTCAACCTAGATTCGTGGTTGATGATACTGATAAACAAATACGAACCCATTTTATCTATAGACGAGGCTTTTGTTCAATGCATAAACGAACAGATAGAGCTGGCTAAGATTTTCGATTTTATCGATTTGCCCGAATCTATTCGTAACATCGAAAAGTTAAATAGCACGATTCTTCGTAACTATTATTCTAATGCATTAGATCAAAATCTTTTAGAAGTTAAAACCGTAAAGTACTTAGTAAATAAAAATTTAAGAGCTTCTAATATGGCCGAAAAGGCCGTTGAACAATACCAAAAAGCTGAACTATTTTTAGATGAACAAATTCACGAAAGTTTAAGTATCCCGTTTGTATATCAATTAGAAAAAATAATAATTGAAGACCTACACCAAAGTAAGAGTGAGTTCAATTTGTTTACCAGTCAATCGGCTAAAATGCCAGAAAAACTTGGACTAGAAAGCGAAATTGAATTAGAGAACCTATTCGAATTTTTAAACAGAGACCAAGAATTCCATCCAATAATTCAAAGCTGGATTTTGCATTTTAGAATTATGTCGCTCCCACTTTTTAGCGAAAGTAAATCAAAATTTGCTAACCTGCTTCAACTGTTTTGGTTAAAGAAACACAAAATGGATATGTATGGAATGCTGTGTTTACCTCACGAAATATATATTAACAAGCCAGCATACGAACAAATAGTTAGTAATGCCATTCAGGGCGATGAAAATGGATTAACAGATCAAATATCGTTTGGCTTACAGTTACAACAAGCTCAATTAAGCCGATTAAAAGAACTATTCAGAAATTACTTTAGAAAACAAGTAGATTTTGATAAGCTGAACCCACGCCAAAAAAACATCATGAACTATGTGTTTGAGCGGGGTTATAAACTCAAAGAAATAGACGATAGCGTTTTAAATAAACGACAAAAGCTTATCATGTATATTGTTCAGCATCGTGGATTTATCTCTACCAAAGAACTGGTAAATGAGTTTGATTGTAATAGAAAAACTATACAAAGAGATTTCCAGTTATTGCTCGATTTAGGCCTTGTTAAATCTATTGGTGCAGGAGCAGGATTGCGCTATTGCATTAACTTAGTTGAAGGCAGCAATCCTAGTCTAGAAAAATATCAAGCCAGTTTTGTAACACAAAATAATAGCGCTACAGAAAACAACAACGAAGACGAATTATAATTCGTCTTCGTTGTAAAAATAATCTTCGTTAGTTGGATAATCTGGCCAGATTTCTTCGATAGTTTCAAAAGGTTCTCCGTCGTCTTCCAACTCTTGCAAGTTCTCAATCACCTCCAATGGTGCTCCAGAACGAATAGCATAATCTATTAATTCATCTTTGGTAGCAGGCCATGGGGCGTCGTCCAAATAAGAGGCTAATTCTAGTGTCCAGTACATAAGGTTAATGTTTAATATTTACGCGAAATTATAAATTCTAAGCACTTCTCTAACATGTTTTTCATAAAGTTTAGATTAATTATCAAAGCTCCTCATTTTCAATAACTTCATTTATCCGAGCCCGCATTATTTTGCCATTTTCATTTTTAGGAAGTTCAGAAAACAAAATAATCCTGCGTGGTTTAGCATAAGAAAGACCCATTTCTTGTAAGCATTTTCCAATTTGCTCCAAATAATCTGAACCATTTGCTTGCGTGCATACTAAAACTACCTCCTCCATTAGCAATGGATGTGGAGCCTTTGCTAAAACAAATTCAAAAGAAGTAGGCAAAATTCCAGCATTCTGAATACACTTTTCTATATACTCTGGCTGCACTTTATAAGCTCCAGAATTAATTAAAAAATCTAATCGTCCGAAAATTTCAAATGAAGTTTCATCATAAAATTTACCTAAGTCGTTTGTCAACCACTCATCTTTTAAAATAGGAGATTGTATACAGATCTGCCCCTCCTCATTACACCTAATTTTATAAGGTTTTATAGCCTTATAAAAAGAATCTTTCCCAAACTCCAATAATGCAACATGAGATAAGGTTTCAGTTGCACCATAAGAATGATACACCCTATTTCTGGCTGAACCAAGCAGCTTTTTTAACTCAGAACTTACACTAGTTCCACCTACTAATACCTTAGAAATTCTCTCAAATTTAACCAAATGTTGCTCCAAATTATTTAATTGTAATGGAACAAAAGAAGCAAAGGTATACCCATGATTTTCGTCTAGGATGTCCAAGATATTACTACTCGGTTCAGCCAAAGTTATGCTACAATCTAATACCAATGCGCGAGCTAACATCATGGCGCCACCTACAAACTTAGAATCTAAACACAATAAAATATGCTCATCCGATCGTAAGTTTAAAGCGGCAATAGTTGCCTCAGCACTTGCTATTAATTGCCATTTTTTAAAGACTAATCTTTTAGGTGCAGCGGTGGTACCACTGCTATAAAAAACAAACTCAGAGTCCTCTTTCCAGCTTTTTAAAAAACTATGTGTATGGCATAAAAAAGGCGCATCAGGCTCTTCGGAAAGAAAACTTTCTAAAGAGTAGTTGCGCCCTTTGTAATTGATAGAAAATGGCATTTATAATGGCATATTCTTATTGTATAAATAGCTTGCGAGTAAGACTCTCTTTGCTTCCGCTTATTCTTATAAAATATATGCCTTTATTTAATACTGGCAAATTATACGATTGCTCTTGGTAAACGCTAGATAAAAACTCGTTTGTTAATACACTTATTTCTTTTCCGGTTATATCCAATAATGTAACCTTAACATTGCCGGCATTTTTAGGAGCAAATCCAATGGTAATTAAACCTTGCTGACTAGCAGGATTAGGAAATACAGTTACTTGTGCAAACTCAGAATTTTCTTTGATACCAGATGCTATTTTTTCTTCTACAGCATATTCTGTTTTACGTGTAGTAGTTCTATTATTGGCAAATGCTCCATAAAACACCACTCTTCCAGATCCTGCTGCTGGTGCTGTCCAAGTAAATGTCCAAACAGCTGGTGCAGCCACTTTAGGTGAAGTGTGCGTAATGTACTTTCCGCCAACAAATGCTGTTCCTGCTCCGGCAGTAAGAGTTCCCATTAAGGTACCATCTTCCTTTTGCGGACTAACACACAAACCTTTGCTGCCACCACCATCAACGGTTACAGTAATAGTATAAGAAGCACCTGGCGTATAACCTTCTGCTGGTATATCGCTGGTGATAATGTTGCTTACTGAGCTGGCTGGCCCATTGTGGCAACCTGCTGTAGCACACGTTTTGCCTCCATCTCCCGGAGATCCTGTTCTTCCATCCGTAGGCGCTCCTGTTGGGTTAGAGTGCAATGATCCCATGCTTATTGCTAAAGCAAACATGGAAAATAATACAAGTAGACTTTTTCTTTTCATATAAATTAAGTTATAGAGGTAAGACAAGTTAAACTATAAAAGGTTGCACAATTTTTAATTTATCATTTCTGTTTAAGCCAAGGTAAGGGATTTTGAAATACTTGTTGCTTCCAAACTTCAAAATGCAATTTGCTCGTATTATCATCGGCATTTAAAGCCACTTCTCCTAAAATATCTTTTGTGTCTACTTGCTGACCAATCTTTACGTTTACAGTAGCCAATCTGGCGTAAACAGTGAAGTATTCTCCATGATTTATTAATACCACTTTATCCAAGCCTGGAATAGGGAATATTCCTTTAACAGTACCTTTAAAAACAGGTCGAACAGAAGCTCCATGCGGAGTAGCTATATCAATTCCATTATTTGTTAAGGTAACACCTTTTAACGTTGGATGCGGTCTGTTTCCAAATCCTTGAACCAAGAATCCATTAGCAGGCCAAGGCAATTTACCCTTATTGGAAGCAAAACTTCCACTGAGTTTTAAGTCTGCCTCACTTAAATAACTATTATTGGTAACCGGAGCAGCATTTTTCTTCTTGGCAGCTAATTCTTTCGCTCGTTTTTTCTCTTCCGCACGCCTTGCCGCAGCAATTTCTTCCGCAATCAACTTGTTTATAGATTGGTTTAGTGCTTTAGCTGCTTGCTCTTGCTGGGCAATGGTTTGAGCCAATGTCTTTACTTTCTTTTGAACCTTTACCAATAAATCTGTTTGCACATGTTTATCTGCCACCAACTCTTTTTTCTCGGCTTCTTTAAGCTGAACCAAACCCATTTTCTGCTGCTTAATGCCAATTAATTCTTGCAATGCCACAATCATTTGCTGCTGGGTTTTAAGGATGATTTTGGCTTGTTGCTGACGATAATTCCCATAGGTATTGAGATACTTTAACCTTTTTACAGCTTGATCAATACTTTTTGAATCGAAAAGATACAAGAAGGTAGCATTGATGTTCCTCTTTTTATAAGCAGCAACCAAATATGCCGCATAATCTTCCTTTAGTTTTTGGATATCATTTTTTAGAAGCGCTACAATTTTCTGTTGATTGGTAATTTCAATACTCAGTTCAAAGGCCTCCTGGGAAACGTGCTCTATCAACTGCTCCCTAACAACAATCTGCGATTTAAGTACCTCTAATTGCTTTACAGAAGATTGCTCAGCATCTTTTGCCTTCTGAAGTTCTTTTTTATTTTGGATAATCTGCTCTTGAAGAGCTTTTCGCTTTGACTCTAATTCTTTTCTTCGTTTGGCTACATTCTGCGCATCAAGAGCCACAGACTGCAATAACAACAGAAGTAGAAAACTAATATACCTGAACTTTATACGATTTTGGAATAACAAATTGCGGCTCCTTTTTTATACTCCCTGCAAAGTTGTTTATTGAAAACTTACATTCCATTTTTTTTTCTCCCGAAATGTTAATTACTACTTGATGCGGATAGTTAATTCCATCTACCAACTTAAAGTTAGCGTAATCTACGTGCATCTGCTGATTTTTGCCCTGTTCAATTAATGATACACTTTGCATTTCAAAATTAGATTGATAACTTGCTTTTTGAATTCCAGTACCCAAATCTAATAAGGTTTGCCAAGTTAATCCTAAAGTATCTAATTTAGATTTATCCAAATTTGGATCAAAAAAAGCATTTACCATAATCATGTTTTGGAGCTCATTAAAACCCAATTTTACATTAGTAAAATTGCGCATAAAATTATAAGACGCCGAAATATATCTGCGGTTTATTAAATCTAGAATTCTAATAGAATCTGGCTGAATCATCACTCTAGCCACATTCACAAACCCTAAGGCTTTTGCACTTAAATAAATGTATTGGCCCTTCTTAAAACTAATATCCATGTTTAGGCTTACAGATTGCTTTCCATCAAAATAATCTGCTTCAGCCGAATATGAAAATGCAGGAATATCCTTTTTGTTCTGAAGTATAGATTGTAACACCACTTTTTGAATATTCTGCGAATTAGCCTCTTTTCTTTCAGGTTCTTTAACGGGGTCTTTTTGGGTAAGTTTTTTAGTTTTACACGAAAATAAAACCACCAATAAAAGAAGTGAAATGTAGAGTGAACGTTGCTTCATAATTATTTTTTACTTGGAATTGTTTTGGTTTGTATTTTTTGTGTTAATTCTTCAGAATCGAAACCTAATAATTGGGCTTTCTTCCAATTCTCTAAGGCCGCTTCTTTGTCGCCTAACTTATATAAAACATCACCGTAATGATCTATAACCTCCGCATTGTTTGGAGATAAATCGAGCGATTTTTTTAAATAAACTTTTGCATCTTCATACCTTGTTAATTGAAATAAAATCCAACCATAGGTATCCAAACTAGATGGATTTGCAGGATCTAATTCCAACGAGCGTTTGCTCATATTTAAAGCTTTGTCTAATTCTGTATTTCTAAGCGACAAAAAATAAGCGTAGTTATTTAGCGTTAATGAACTATTGGGCTCAATAGCTAATGCAGCTTCAAAGGCAGAATCGCTAGTTGCAAATTCGCCAGCATAATGGGCAATATCTCCCAAATTACTCAATAATTGCAATAAACTCTGCTCGTCTTCTGCTAAGCTAACTCCCATTCTGGCTGAACCAAACGCTTTTGAATACTGCTTTAATTGCCTAGCCGCCATACTATGAAACAAATATACAGGTGCGTAATTAGGAAATACTTCCATCATGTTTTCGCAATCCTCTAAAAGCTGCGGGTAATTATTTAATTGTTGATCACAAAACAATAGTTGCTCCCAACCAATCATACTTTGATTATTGGTTTTTATTGCCTTTAAATAATGGGTTCGAGCCAATTCAAAATTTCTTTCTTGCATGGCCAAATCGCCATTAAACAAATGTGGCTCCATGGCATTAGGTTGATAGGCCGCAAATGTGTCTATAAGCATTCTGCAACGTTGTCTGTGCTCTTCTTTAAAAAAATCAGATGGAATTAACATTGCAAGCACCTGAGTTAATATCTTGGGCTCTAAAGATGATTGCATAGCTAAAATCATCTGCTCAAAAACTTTATTAGCATCGCCTTTTTGCTGGTAATAGTCTGCTAAGGATAAGGCTGCATAACCGTTCTTTTTATCTGCTTCTTGAATTTTATAATACAATGCCAAGGCATCTTTATCTCTTCCCACGCGCATGTATAAGTCGGCCAACATGCCCATATACTTATGCTGATTTGGAAAGGCTTGGTTCAGCTTTTCTATTTCTTTTATAGCGCCTTTAAAGTTTTTTGTTTTTAGGTAAATGTCTTCTTTCTTGGAGCTAATTTCTTCGCTTACTCCTTTTAGTTTCTCAATTTGGTTCAGCGCTGCTAATGCTTTTTTGGGTAAGCGTTTGGTTTCATATAAATTGGCTAACTCGTACAAATAATGTACATCTTGAGTTTGTTTGTAAGCTGTTTGTGCCACTCTAATTGCTTCATCTAAAAAGGATGTGCTCTTATAAATTTCTATCAAATACTTACTGTACCAAGTATTTTTGGGGTCAAGAGCAAAGGCTTTTTCGGCATGTATAAGAGCTTCATCTCTTTTGTTTTGGTTCAGCAAAATTTGAGATAATTGATACCTTACATTGGCATTTTTTGAATCTATAGAAAT
>JAKRSG010000164.1 GCA_022402405.1 Bacteroidia bacterium
TTGAAACAATTAATAACACAGGATGCTCAGCAGAATTTCATAATTGGTTTCATGTAGGTGTTAGAAATAAGAACACAGGTGCAATTGAAAATATCGAAACTCCTGATATTGATTTTGTTCTAGCGCCTGGTCAAAACGGCAGCGTTACTAATTATGAACTATTCACTACTCATTGGCAATTACCAACATTACCTGGTACCCATGAATATGTAATTTTAAGCACGGGTGTTTACCTAAAATTTGGATCCATGAGCGGTTATATGACATTGTTGCCAAATGCAAGTGGCACAACTATTATGGTACCTGGTAACCCACCACCTTGCGATTGCTTTGTGTTTCACATTTCAAGTAATGGTTCTAAAGTTACACTTAGGTTAGATCCTTGTGAATAATTTAATTAAAAACCCATTAGCCAGCTTGTGAATAAACAAGCTGGCTTTATAATTGAGAAACAGCATGAAAAAATTACTTCTATTCATATTCCTTTTATTATCATTTTTAACATATTCAAATGCCCAATGGGAAAGCATACCTACAAACCTTGCAACGATATATTTTCACTCAGTGAATGAAGACCAAATTTTAGTTAAAGTAAACGAAAATGATTGTTTTAGATTAGAGAAAAACAGTGCTGTTTGGGAACCAATTATTACAAATTTCATCAAACTTAATCTGCCAGTTTCTTCAATAATTCAAAATAAAAATTTAGTCTTTATTTATGAGGGTGTAAATAGGTTAATTTATATTTCTGAGGATAATGGAAAGAGTTTTAAAAAATTTGAATCGATAACAAATGCCAGAAATTTTAATAGAGTACTATTTAACCATACTACCAATAGAATATATATAAGTGCATCAGAGGGAGTAAAACTACAATACTCAGACGATATCGGGAAAACATGGACAGCAGATACATTAGGAATTGAGTTTTTACAACATCATGTTCCTCGTAAAATATACAATCTAGATACAATGGAAATTCAAGAATCTAATACTGGAGTATACTACAGAAATGCTACAAATAATGAATCTTGGAAACGTTTTGCTTGGAAAATCAATAATAAAAGTACTACTATTTATGAATTAACCAAACATCAAGATACTATTTTAGTTTCAACCAATTTAGGAATATTTCAATTTAATGGGTTAGATAGTGCTTGGTTAGCTTATGGCCAAAATATTCCTATACAAATTGCGGGTAACATGCAAAGTATTGGTAGGTTTTTGTTTATCAGTCAATCAAACAAAGGAGTTTATGTTTCTGGAGACAGAGGACAAACATGGAATTCTTTATATCTAGACACCCTTTTAAATAACGATTTTCGAATTAATAAATTTAACAATAAAATAGTAGTTTTTACTACAACAGGTGTATATAATTTAGATACCATAGATTTTAAATGGGAAAAGCTTGGTAATAATTTATCTGCTATACAAGTTAATGGTCTTGCTAAGGCAAACAATAAAGTATATACCAGTAGTTATTGGTTTGGCATAGTGGAGTCTGACTTAACTGGCCAATACCAGCATATTATGCCTAAAAATAGTCCGAAAAAAATATTTATAAAAGAAAATATTATTTATACCTCAAATAATATTGGTGCTTTTCAAAAAGAAATTACATCTAATACCTGGGCAGAATTACACCCCTTATTGGCTGGAAAGAGTTTTGTGCAATCTGCCTTTGAAAACGATACGATATTTTTTATTAACCAAGCAGAATGTATGGCCTTTTCAATTAAAAACGCAAGTTGTGTGAAGATTGGTTCAGGTGTGAATGATAATCAAATAACTGACTTGATTTCTTATAAAGGTAAATTATATACGCTTTCTCGTAATGCCATTTATATTTTAAATCGTACTACAGGAAATTGGGATATTATAGAACTTAACCTAGGCGATCTTATCTTTAATAAAGCTACTGTTTACAAAGAGAAATTAATGGTTGCCACCAACAATGGCTTGTATCATTTAAACGACTCTTTTAATAATTGGATTCCAATAGATAGCACTCAGAAGTTAGGTAACATTAGCGCTGTACATTCACATAACGATAAGTTGTTTTTTGCGGCAAGCGATGGACAAGGAGTCTATTTTTGTGATAATTTCCATGGTCCAGTCTACCCTATTTCTTGAGATTTACCTAATATGGAAATCAGCAGTTTTATTGTCGACCATGACACCCTTTATTTAGGTGGCAGCAAAGATGTTTGGTTCAGACCGATGAGTGAATTAAAAACGAACCTGGCAG